>NZ_ADXM01000023.1:0-9748 GCF_000179255.1 Synechococcus sp. CB0205 | reverse complement strand
GAGCCGCTGTCCTCGTAGGCCGCCACCACCTCGCCCTCGGAGCCGCGGCCACCGCGACCACGTCCGCGGCGGCGGCCACCACTGCCGCTCTCCAGTGCCGCCGGGGTTGAAGCTTCAGCACGGGCCGAGGCGGCCGAGCGAACCAAGCCGGAGACGCTGGCCAGGGGCTGGAGGGTGTCCTGTCCAGGCAGCACCACCACATGTCCCAGCCCGCCGCAACTGGGGCAGGCCCGGCCAAACAGCTCATAGATGTTCTGCCCCTGGCGCTTGCGGGTGAGTTCCACCAGGCCCAGTTCGCTGATCTGGGCGATCTGGGGACGGGCCGAATCGGAGCGCACCTCAGAGGTGAAGTGCTCCAGCAGCTGGAGCTGATCGCGCCTGGACTCCATATCGATGAAGTCGATAATCACGACACCACCGATGTTGCGCAGCTTCAGTTGGCGCGCAATTTCTGTCGCCGCCTCATAGTTGGTCCAGAGCACCGTCTCGCGGGCATTGGCCGAGCGGGTGAAGGAACCCGAGTTGACGTCAATGACGGTCAGGGCCTCGGTCGGCTCGATGATCACGTAACCGCCCGAGGGCAGATCCGCCCGGGGCGTCAGGGCATCGCGAATGGCCGCATTGACCTTGTAGTGCTCAAGGATTTCGGTGGGCTCGCTGTGATGCTCCACCAGCACCTGCTGATGGTCACTACTCAAGAAGGTGTTGACCCGGGCGACCGCGTCGGGCGCGTCCACCACGATCCGCGCCAGCTCAGGGGTGTAGTGATCGCGCAGGATGCGATGGATGAAGTCGTCATCCCGGTTGAGCAGCACCGGGGGCGTCGCTGCCTCAGCGGCCGTCTGAATGGCCTCCCACTGGCGCAGCAGCGCCTCAAGATCGTCAATGAGCTGCTCTTCGCTGATGCCCTCCGCTTCGGTTCGGATCAGCAGACCAGCCCCAGGGGGCTTGATCAGGACGCCAAGGGCACGGAGGCGATTGCGCTCACTCTCAGCCGTGATCCGGCGCGAAATATTGACCCCTTGGCCGTGGGGCTGCAGCACCAAGAAACGACCCGGCAGGGTGAGATTTCCGGTCAGACGGGGCCCTTTGGTGCCCGTGGGCTCCTTCATCACCTGAACCAGCACCTTCTGGCGGGGCTCGAGCAATTCCGTGATGCCAACGGTCCCCTTCTTCAGGCGAAGGGGACCGAGGTCGGTGACATGAATAAAGCCGTTCTTCTCGCCCTCTCCGATGTTGACGAAGGCCGCGTCAATGCCGGGCAGGACGTTCTCGATCGTCCCGAGATACACGTCGCCGATTTGGTAGCGGCCCTGTGCGACGACAAGCTCGTCAACACGCTCATCGGTGAGAACAGCGGCAATCCGCAGTTGCTCGGCGATGACGATCTGCTGGGGCATGGAAGGTCAGGAGATGACCTGCGCAGGGCAGGAGGGGATAAGAAATGACGAACCCAACGCAGCGCGTTGGCCTGAGACAGAGATCTGATCGCGGCATCGCCGATGCCGGGTGACTCCTGCCCGTGGGATGTGAAAAAAGCTCAGAGCGCGACGCCGAGGCTGAGGCTGCGGCGAAAGGTGGGGGCGATCAACCATCGAGGCTGAACACGAAAGAGTTGCGGGTGCCAATTGGTGCCCGTCTGAACAGCGCCGCCTGGAGCGACTTTCAGGAAGGGAAACTCGTGAAAGCTGCCGAGGAAGTTCCTATCGCTCTTAGCCAACATCGGCTGGCCGGGCGAGGGAGAGATCAATCAACCGACTTCGGTCAATCATCTGCCGTCCTGAACGCAAGCTAGCACGGTTGATTTCAAGAGCCAGAAGGGCTTTGCAGCAGTAATGAACGCCGCCGCAAACCGACCATGGCCAGCGGCAAACCCAAGCTGGTTGAGAACCACTGCTGCAGCTGTTCCGGCTTCAAACTGCGGCCTGCAGGATCGACCACCGCGCTGTACTGGAGCTCCTGAAGATCTGGGCCCTCGGCCGAGCGGGGACGCCGTTCAACCTGCTGGAGATAGGGCCGCAAATCCCGCTGCCTCGGTCGACCTTTCTTATCGGTGTCCTCCCAAATCCAGGACTCCTGAGCCAGCAGTTGGGAGACCGCCTCGTCCCACACCTCGGGAGCAGCCATGGCATGGCCCTGCTCGACGCGCCACTGCACAGCCCAGGTCGCACCCGAGAGCTCCTGGGACAAGCTTGAGCCGAAGACCTCCACGGGGTAGACCTCCAGCAGCGCAAACCCAGGGGGAAGTTGGCGTTGCAACTGCTGGCGGGCGTGCTCAGGATCGAGCGTGGCCGTAAACTCGATATCCATCCATTCCCCATCGGCCTCGGCGCCCAGGGGGAGAGCCAAGGCAAATTGCACCCGAGGCAGGGGGTGGAAGCCCCCGGTGAAGCTCGCCGGCAAACGCGAACGGCGCAGGGCCCGCTCCATCAGGCGCACCAAATCCAGGTGACTCAGCAGGGCCAAGGACCCTGTTTTGGCAAAGCGGAAGCGCAGACGCTGCACACGCTCACTGGCGGGAGGCCGCTGGGGGCTCGGCTCAGGAATCTGCGGAGGGGCCACCACCACGTTGTGCCCCAACTCGGGGCCACAGACACCGCAGCTGCTGCAGCCCTCAAAGGAACAGTCCGGCACCACCGCAGCAGCCAGGGCATTGCGCAGGTCCTCGGCCAGCCAGGTTTTCTCGACCCCTGAATCGATGTGGTCCCAGGGCAGGGGCTGAGCGCAGAAGGCCGCCAGATCACTGGGGTCCATGCCCTCGGCGGAGCTCCACTCCCCCATCTCAAGCTCGCGGTAGCGCCCGCCCAGATCGGCCGCCTCAATCGCATCGGTCCAGGCCTGATAGGTGCGATCCGCCGCTTCAAACCAGGCATCCAACCCGGCCCCGGCGCGCCAGGCCGCCTCAATCACGGGCGCGAGGCGCCGGTCCCCCCGCCCAACAAAGTCCTCCATCGCCGAGAGGCGCACATCGGTGAAATTCGTCTTGAGTCCGCGCAGTTGGCGCAGGGCCTCCCGCAAGCGCTGCTGCCGGCGAACAAATTCAGCCGTGCTGACGCTGTGCCACTGGAAGGGGGTGTGGGGCTTGGGGGTGAAATTGCTGATGGTGAGGTTGAGCTCCAACCGCCCCAGATCGCGGCACTGCTGTTGCAAGGAGCGGCAGGTCTCAGCAATGCCCAGGACGTCGGAATCGGTCTCCCCCGGCAGGCCGATCATGAAATAGAGCTTGACCTTGCGATAGCCGCTCTCCATGGCGGTGCGGATCCCCCGCAGCAGCTCGGCGTCGGTCAGGCCCTTGTTGACGATGTCCCGCAGGCGCTGGGTGCCGGCCTCGGGCGCAAAGGTCAAGCCCGCCTTGCGAGTCCCGCCCAGGATGTGGGCGATGTTCTCGTCGAAGCGGTCGACCCGCTGACTGGGCAGGGTCAAGGTGACGTTCTTATCGGCGAGGCGGTTGCGCAGCTCCACCCCCACCGCCGGCAGGGCCAGGTAGTCCGAGCAGCTCAAGGAGAGCAAGGAGAAATCGGAATAGCCCGTGCGCTCCATGCCTGTTTCGATGGCCTCCACCACGGCCTGTGGTTCCACATCCCGGGCAGGACGGGTGAGCATCCCTGGCTGGCAGAAGCGGCAGCCGCGGGTGCAGCCCCGGCGAATCTCCACGGTGAGGCGGTCGTGAACCGTCTCGATATGGGGCACCAAACCCATGGCGTAGTGGGGCATGGGCGTCGCGGTGCGGCGCATCACCCGCTTGGGGACCCCGGGGTGCAGCGGCTGCTGGCTCACCCCGTCGGGGCCCGGCCCATAGAGGGAGGGGACATAGACCCCTGGCACCTGGGCCAAATCCAACAGCAGCGCGCGGCGACTGAGGCCCGCAGCTTTGGCCTCCGCGACCACTAAGCCGAGCTCGGGGAGGACCTCCTCGCCGTCCCCCAGGACGATGAAATCGAAAAAGGCGGCGAAGGGCTCGGGGTTACTGGTGGCGGTGGGGCCGCCGGCAAAAATCAGCGGCGGGGCCTCTGGATCGCCCAGGGGGAGATCACCGCGATCGGCCGCCCGCACAGGGACCTGGGCCAACTCCAACATCGCCAGGATGTTGGTGGCGCCGAGTTCGTAACTCAGCGAGAAGCCAAGAATGTCGAAGGCGGGCAGCGGCCGGCGGCTTTCCACCGCGAAGAGGGGCTGCCCCCGCTCACGCAAACGCTCGGCGAGATCCGGGCCCGGCAGGTAACTGCGGTCACACAGCTGACCCGGAACGCTGTTGAGGATCGAATAGAGAATGATGTGGCCGGTGTTGCTCGAGCCGACCTCGTAGATCTCGGGGTAGGTCAGGGCCCAGCGCACGGCGGCGGCCGGCCAGACCTGATCCCAGTCCCGCTCCTGCACCCCCAACTCGTTGCCGAGATACCGGCCTGGCTTGGCGATGCTGCGATCCACCAGGGCGTCGAAATCCACCGGTGCATCGAAAACGGCGGTCACAACAGCAGGCCCTGCACTGACTCGATCGTATGCAGAGGCACCCCAGGGGAGCCCCCTCCGCATAGGACAATCCGGCCAGTACAACCGGGTCCGCGCGACCCTTCGCTGAGATGGCCCAGGTCAACGGCAACTACCTCAAGCTCAAAGCGGGCTACCTCTTCCCTGAAATCGCACGTCGCGTCAAGGCTTTCAGCGAAGCAAACCCCAACGCTCCGATCATTCGCCTAGGCATTGGCGATGTCACCGAGCCCCTGCCCCAGGCCTGCCGCGATGCCATGAAGGCGGCCATTGACGAGATGGGAACCCGGGAGGGCTTCCATGGCTACGGCCCCGAGCAGGGCTACGCCTGGCTGCGCGAGAAGATCGCTACCCATGATTTCCAGGCCCGCGGCTGCGAGATCAGCGCCGAGGAGATCTTTGTCTCCGACGGCTCGAAGTGCGATAGCTCGAACATCCTCGACATCCTGGGCACCGGCAACCGCATTGCCGTCACCGATCCCGTCTACCCGGTGTACGTCGACAGCAACGTCATGGCGGGCCGCACGGGCGATGCCGATGACGCGGGCCAGTACGGCGGCCTGACCTACCTGCCCATCAGCGCCGACAACGGCTTCAGCGCCCAGATCCCCAGCGAGAAGGTGGATCTGATCTACCTCTGCTTCCCCAATAACCCCACGGGGGCGGTGGCAACGAAGGAGCAGCTCAAGGCCTGGGTGGACTACGCCCGCGCCAACGATGCCCTGATCCTGTTTGACGCGGCCTATGAGGCCTTCATCCAGGACCCCTCGCTGCCTCACTCCATCTACGAGATCGAGGGGGCCCGGGACTGCGCCATCGAGTTCCGCTCCTTCTCCAAGAACGCCGGTTTCACCGGCACCCGCTGCGCCCTGACCGTGGTGCCCCGTGGCCTGATGGGCACGGCCGCCAATGGCGAAAAGGTGGAACTCTGGGGCCTCTGGAACCGCCGCCAGTGCACCAAGTTCAACGGTGTCAGCTACATCGTTCAACGCGGCGCCGAGGCCGTTTATTCCGCGAACGGCCAAGCCCAGGTCAAAGGGCTGATCAGCTTCTACATGGAGAACGCCGCGATCATTCGCCGCGAACTCAGCGATGCAGGCCTGACGGTCTACGGCGGCGAGCAGGCTCCCTATGTCTGGATCAAGACCCCGGCCGGCGTGGACTCCTGGGGCTTCTTCGATCTGCTCTTGAGCCAAGCGAACGTGGTCGGCACCCCCGGCAGTGGTTTTGGTGCCGCGGGCGAAGGCTATTTCCGTCTTTCGGCCTTCAACAGCCGCGAGAACGTCAACGAAGCCATGCGCCGGATCAAGGCCGCCCTCGCCCCTGCTGCCGCTGCGGCCTGAGGCGCTGACTAAAGTCCCTACCTCGTCATACCGGAGCTGATCAGGATGATCCGATCAACTCAGGCGCCTGGCCGCGAGAGCGGCGGCGCCGCTGTGATGGAAAAAGCGCCGGAGCGGGTGCGCAAACCCTCGCCCCGCTACAAGGTGCTGCTCCACAACGACCCGGTGAACACCATGGAATACGTGGTGAGCACCCTGCGGCAGGTGGTGCCCTCCCTGAGTGAGCAGGACGCCATCGCCGTGATGATGGAGGCCCACAACACCGGCGTGGGCCTGGTGATCGTCTGCGATATCGAGCCGGCGGAGTTCTACAGCGAAACCCTGAAGGCCAAGGGTCTCTCCAGCACGATCGAGCCCGAAGACTGATGCAGTCCCCCACCAGATCAACGTTGCACTGGTGGGGGATGCTGCTCTACGTCCCGGTCCTCTACGGATTGGGTTGGCTCAGCTCGCGGCCGCTGGCGCTGGTCTTCCCCCAATGGCGCCCTGACCAGGTGGACCTGGCTGGGGTGGTGGTTTCGCTGCTGCTACTGCTACTGACCCTGCCTTGGCGCTTGCGCCGCAGCTGGGGTGTCGACCATCCCTGGCAACAGCTCGGGGTTGTCGTGCGTCCCACCGCGGGCCTTCGCGCCTTCCTTCGCGGTCTGCTCAAGGCCGCTGGACTGCTGTTGGGTGTGGTGGTGGTCCTGCTGCTCATCGGCCAGAGCCAATGGCAGGGAGAACTCACGGCCGGCCAACTGCTCAACGCCATCGCCCTGCTGCTCGGGGTGGGGTTCGCCGAGGAGTTGCTCTTTCGTGGTTGGCTCTGGGGCGAATTGGAGCTGCTGGGCGGGCGGCAACGGGCCATCGGGCTCCAGGCGGCGTTCTTTGCCCTGGTGCATCCCTGGTACCAGCTGCCCCCCATCGAAGCCATCGCCCTGTTGGTGGGACTGGTGCTACTGGGCCTCGCCTTAGCGCTACAAAGGCGCGCCGATCAAGGGGCGCTCTGGGGATCCATTGGCCTACACGGCGGCTTAGTCGGGGGCTGGTTTGCCCTTCAAGCCGGATTGATCAGCCTGCCGGCAGCCGCACCCGTTTGGCTGCTGGGTCCAGGTGGCGCCAATCCAAACCCGATCGGAGGTCTGCTGGGTTGGGCCGGACTGGCGGGGTTGATCGTGGTGCGCCGCCGCTGGTGGCGCTGATCTAACGGGTCGCCGTTGCCAAGGCCTTCCGGCCCTCGACCGGAGCGCGCAACGCCTCCTCCAGGGGAGCCGTGCCGTAGTCACGCTCCAAGAGATCCATCACCGTGCGACCAAAGTCGGCGGGATTGCGCTCAAACGCCTCCAGGCAAATGCGCCCAAAGGTGCTGCCCATCGGTTCGGGGTTCCAGAGGAGTTGCCGAGCCGTCCAGGGGAGCATGCTCATCGGGTTGTAGCCCGGCTTGATCAGGCCCTGATCAAAGCCGTACTGCTCCAGGTGCGTGTGGGGTTGCAAGCCGATGAAAAAGATCGCGGGCTCAACCTTGTCGGCACCAAAAATGCGCTCCAGCTCACGGTGGTAGGCAACGGTCTGACGAATCGTCTCTGGACGCTCGTCGATGACGTTGAAGGAGTAGTTCACCGAGACGTGCTCCCTGAAGCCAGCCTCGGCCAAGAGGCGACAGTTCTCAAGCACGGTGCGGAGGTTGTAGCCCATCCGCATCTTGCGCACGAGCTCCTGGGAACCGGAGGTGATGCCGATCTCGAAGTAGTCCATGCCGGTGTCGACCATCAGCTGGGCCAACTCGGCGTCGAGGTTGTCGGCTCGGATGTAGGCCGCCCAGCGGATGTCCGTCCAGCCCTGGGCCTTCACCGCCCGCAGGAGCTCCTTGGCATCGTCGATGTAGCGGCGTGCCGGGATGAATTGCGCATCGGTGAACCAGAAGCCGCGCACCCCACGCCGATAGAGCTGATGCATCTCGGCGATGACCTCCTCGACGGGATTGACCCGGACGGCCTTGCCCTCCACCACCGTGTAGACGCAGTAGCAGCAGTTGTGGGGGCAGCCCCGCTTGGTCTGAACGCCGACGTAGAAGTCGCCCCCATCGAGATACCAATCCAGCTGGGGCCAAATCGAGGCGATGTAGTCGTAGTCGCAGGCCGTCTTCTCCATGCCGGAGGGCTGCTCATGAATCAGACCGGGCCGAGGCGCTTCACCCGCCAGAAAACAGCGCTCGCCCTCGAGGGACTCCCCACGCAGGAGCTTCTCGAGCAAGGGCTCCCCTTCGCCAACGGAGACCACGGTGCCCCGGGGTAGCCGTTTGCCGAGCTGTTCGTAGAAAACGCTGACCGCGCCCCCGCCCAAGACCGCCTGGGCCTCTGGGTGATGACGGCGCGCGCGCTTCAGACCACGGCGGACCAAGCGCAAATTGCGCCAGAGCTCCCCGTAAAAGGAGGCCATCAAACGCAACCCGCCAAAGGCGCCGCGCAAACGGCGAACGGGATTCAGGGCGTAGAAGACCTCAAAGGAGTTCTGCAGAGGGTTGCCCCCGCGACCATCCACCGGGGCATAGATCTGAATGTCCCGCCAGGAAAAGACCAAAACGGTGGGCCGGAAGCTCTCGATCCGCTCCAGCAGCACCGCCTCGACATCCAGCAGGGGGACAGCAGCCAGATCAAGGATCTGCTGGGCCAGTCCGGGGAATTGTTTGTGCAGATGATCGGCCAGATACACCGGGCCAATCGGGAAAATCGGATTGCAGGGGAGCCGCACGAGCAACACCCGCTGATCAGCTGGCGGTAGTGGTCTCAAGCTGCGACGCCCATGGCGAAGTTGGACGCTAACAAGCAGCTGTTGTCCAACGTTGTTGGAGGGTTTCGTCGATCCGCTCGACCCTCTCCCGCAGGGCAGGCGGCAATCGACGCCACCAGTGCTGATGCGTGCAGGTGCGCGGCTTGAGTTGCCAGCCAGAGGCCTCAAGCACCGCGCGCAGCTGGCTGATCGCCGGTTGGGGATAGGCGGGATTAATCACGTCCTCCAGATCGATCCCGCCGAGGTCATCGATGCCAGCAGCCAAGGCAGAGGGCAGGGACGCCAAGGGCCAGAGATTGGGGGGCGTCTGCAGGTGCACCTCCTGGGGCAAGAGGGACCGGGCATCGGCGATCAACTCCAGGAGATCCCCTTGCTCGGATTCGCTCAGAACAACCGCTGAATCACCATCGGGTCGCCAGGGCTGAAGGATCACTTCCTGCAGGTGCCCCCAGCGCAACTGGAGATCCCGCAGCAGCTCCAAGGCCCTGATTCGATCGGCGCGGCTTTCACCCACACCCAACAACAGCCCCGTGGTGAAAGGGATACCCAAACGTCCAGCCTGCTCGAGTTGAGCCAGGCGAACCTCCAGACGCTTGCTGGGGGCGCGGGCATGCAGGGGCTCATAGGCAGGACCGAGCCCCTCCAACATCAAGCCCATCGAGGGATTGCTCCGGCCAAGGCGCGCCATTTCCTGGCAGCTCAGGGGACCCGCATTCGTGTGGGGAAGCCGGCCCTGATCGAGGGCGAGCTGGCTGAGCTGCAGCAGACGGCTGAACCAGGCAGCGCGCCCCGCTGATCCAGGCGCCTCCTCACCGCTCAACAGCAACACCTCAGCAGCGGCGGGGCGCTCACGCAGCTGCCGCAGGGCCTCCTCAGCCGTGAGTGGCACAGCCAGTGCTGGGGAGACGCGAAAACTGCAGTAGCCGCAGCGGTTGAAGCAGCCGCGGGTCGGAACCAACGTGACGCTGGGACTCCAGGTGACGACGGCCTCAGCAGGCACGGAAAGCGCAGCGACAAGCGGGACTGATGCCACCGATTAGCAGGACTTGGGGGCCGGAAAGCCTGAGAAGGCGTTAACGCGTCGCAATGTCGCGCAAACATCCGTTACATTGGCCATGGCAGGGCGGGTTACCGACCTGTCCTTCCCT
>NZ_ADXM01000024.1:0-21676 GCF_000179255.1 Synechococcus sp. CB0205 | reverse complement strand
CATCAAGCCGGCCATCACCAGAGCACCGATGGCCAGGGCCATGAGCTGGGTTTCAGTGGTGATGCCCCAGGCCCGCCACACGTGGAAGAGGCCTGAAGTGATCTGGATGCCGTGGAAGCCGGCACCCACATCGCCGTTAAGGATTTCTTGGCCAAAGACAGGCCAAACCACCTGCGCACTGGGTTTCACGTGCGTGGGGTCGGCGAGCCAGCCGGAGTAGTTGGAGAAGCGAGCACCGTGGAAGAAGGCGCCGCTCAGCCAAACAAAGATCACAGCCAGGTGACCGAAGTGGGCCGAAAAAATCTTCCGGCTGACCTCTTCGAGATCGCTGGTGTGGCTGTCGAAGTCGTGAGCGTTGGCGTGGAGGTTCCAAACCCAGGTTGTGGTTTTGGGACCTTTGGCAAGGCTGCGATCGAAATGGCCGGGCTTACCGAACAGTTCGAAGGTGGCCGGGTTGTTCACCCGGTCGACCTGGGCCTTCGCCGTTTTCCCACGCTCTGGTGGGCTGATGGTCATCGAGAGGTTCCTCGAGGGACGGGGTCGAGGTGGAGGTCCACCCTTCTGGGCTGATCCTTCGACGAAGCGAGGGATCTCCAGTGGAGCCACGGACGCAAGCCAAGGACTCGCGCCATGGGCGCCGGGCCAAGAAAACCCGCTTCGACCGAGGCCGAAACCGCTCTTCCTGACTGGCGCTTTGGGCCCCAATAAGGGGACCGCTGGCGGAAGTATAAAAGCGGAATCCAAGCCTCTCGGCCCAGCAGTTACAAAGGTTCAACCCGGAGTCGAGCCAGTCAGGGACTGAGTTCTCGCGGGAGCAAAGAATCATCAAGTTTTCTCAGATTGCCCCCATCTTGTTAAGCAAATAAGGCCATTTCCATAGCCCTATTTATCGAGAATCCGCTAGTCCTTCCGGTCAAATAGTCCGCAAACCTGCAGAATGTGTTCAGTCATTCGCCCAAACGAGTGGGGAGAGGCAAGCGCATGCGCCAGTCAGCACTAAAGGCCATCTCGGCCGTGGTGCTCTCGGTGTTGCTCATGGTCGCCAGTGGCTGCACATCCGGGACCAGCGCAAGAGGGAGCAGGTCAGAACCCTCTCCAGTCACCAGCTCCAAACCAAGTGGACAGCTGCAGGAAGTTGCCCCACCAGGAGCAGTGCAACAAGTCCGCGAAAGGTTGAACGACCTGGCGCCACAGATCGAGGTGTTGTCCCCTGCAAATGACAGCACTCTTCCGGCCGGCCCCTGGACGCTGAAGCTGAAGGTTCAGGACTGGCCCCTCTACGAAGACGAAACCAACGGACTGGGCCCCCACCTGGTCGTTCAACTCGACGATCAACCCCCTAGGCGCATCAGCAGCGCAGCCGAAGCCCAGGGACTCTCCATGCCGGAGCTCAGCCCGGGCAGCCATCGCCTGACGGTCTTCGCCGCCAGGCCCTGGGGGGAAGTGGTCAAAGCCCCAGGAGCCAGTCAGCAGTTACGCCTGCATCGGGTCGCCCGCAATCCGTCCCAACTGCCGGCTTCGGGCTCCCCACAGCTGATTGCGGCCAGTCCCTCGGACCTGCAGCACAACGAGCCGGTCCTGATCGACTGGTTGTTGATCGACGCACCGCTGCAGCACCTGCGCGATGACGATGCCCGTTGGCGCCTGCGGGTCAGCGTGAACGGCGACAGCTTTCTGGTGGACCGGCAGACACCGCTTTGGCTCAAGGGCCTCAAGCGGGGCAGCAATGCGGTGCAACTGGAATTGCTGGACGGCCGAGGAGACCCCCTCAACCCACCCTTCAACAGCGTGGTGCGTGAGGTGGTGATCGACTCCAGCCCCAGGCCGAGCTGGCAACAGGCCAGCCTCAGCGCTCAAGGCCTCGCGGCCCTCAGTGGCAGCCCGGAGCCAGAACCCGTCGAGCCGCCAGCTGCCGAGATTCAGACCAAGGAACCCGAGGCCGCACAACCTGAGGCTGTTCAACCTGAGGCTGCTCCAACTGAAGCGAGTGAACCGGAGCGCCCTGAGCCCCAGCCAGCGCCCCTGACGGCTCCCCTGGAGCAGACGCGCCCGACTCCCACCGAACTGCCGGTGGTCACGGAGGAGACAGCCGCCCCAGCCGATCCCGAGCCGGAACCTGCTCCTGCGGAGCCCCCCTCGGCACCCGAAGAAGAACCGACGCCTCCTGCACCCACTGCGGTGGCACCCACGCCAGCACCAGTGGCCGCAGAGCGCACCGCTCCGAGCAGTCGTCTGGGGGGATCGGCGCGGGATCTCGTCAGCAGTGACGGGTCCTTGATCGAAGCCCAGCCGAAGGGTCCCTTGGCCGGCCTGAAGGCGAAGCTGGGGGGATGAACGACAGCCTGATTTGGGGATTCAGCCTCAGCGCCAGCGGCCTCCCGCTGCTGCGACGCCTCCTGCAATCAGGCGAGATTGACCGTCTGGCCAGCCCGGCCGATGGAAGCCACTGGGGACCTGGGGAACTGCAGGCCCTGCTCGAGGCCAATTGGAGCTCGAGCAGGGCCTTTGTGGCCGTCGGGGCCTGTGGGGCCATCACCCGACTGATCGCGCCTCAGCTCGAGAGCAAGGCCAGCGACCCAGCGGTGGTCGTTCTGGATCCAAGCGGACGCTTTGCCATCCCTCTACTGGGAGGCCACGGGGCTGGTGGCGAGGCCCTGGCTCAGACCCTGGCGGCCCGCTGCCAGGGGGAGGCGGTGATCACCGGTGCCGCCCATGGCGAGGGCCGAGTTGCCTTGGACAGCTTTGGTCAGGCCTGGGGCTGGAGACGCAACAACGGCCCCTGGGACGCGCTCATGAAGGCCGCCGCCCGCGGCGAGGCGCTGGAGGCCCAACACCTGCAGGGCAATTCCCGCTGGCAAGAACTCCCCGGCCTGGCGCCAGGGACCGAAGCCGCCACACAAAGGATTTCAGTCGGGGTCGGGGCGGATCCGGGCTGCCGCTGGCACCCGCCCAGCGTCTGGCTGGGAATGGGCTGCGAGCGCAACACCAGCCTGAGCCTGCTGGAGCGCTGCTGCGACCAATTAATCGAGCACCACCGGATCGCACCGGAGGCGATCGCAGGCCTGGCCAGTGCCGATCGCAAAGCGGATGAGCCGGCGCTCTTGGCGCTGGCCAACCAGCGCGGCTGGCCCCTGCGCTGCTTCAGCGCTGAGCGCCTGGCACCGGTGGAGGTTCCCAACCCCTCGGCGGTGGTCGCGGCCGAACTGGGAACCGCCAGCGTGGCGGAGGCCTCGGCCCTTCTGGCGGCGGGCCCGGAGGCAACGCTGCTGGCCGAAAAGCAGATCAGCCGCGCCGAAGCAGGGGAACAGGGAGCGGCGACAGCAGCTCTGGCCCTGGCCGCCAGTCAATGGGCACCCCATCGCGGCCAGTTGCATCTGATCGGCAGTGGGCCAGGACGGCTGGACCTCCTGACCCCGGACGCCAAAGCGGCCCTCAGCCAGAGCTGCGTTTGGGTCGGCTACGGGCTCTACCTGGATTTACTGGAACCGCTGCGGCGCCCCGATCAACTGCGCAGTGACGGTCAGCTGACCCAAGAGCGAGAACGCTGCAGGGAGGCGCTGCGCCTGGCCTGCGAGGGACAGACCGTCTCCTTGGTCTCCTCGGGGGATAGCGGCATCTATGGGATGGCGGGACTGGCCCTGGAGCTCTGGCTCGAGCTCGATCCCCTGGACCGTCCTGGCTTCGAGGTCCATCCCGGAATCTCAGCCCTGCAGGTTGCCGCGGCCCGGGCCGGAGCACCGTTGATGCACGACTTCTGCACCATCAGCCTGAGCGACCGTCTGACCCCTTGGGAGGTGATCGAAAAACGCCTGGTGGCAGCGGCGGCAGGCGACTTTGTCGTCGCCCTCTACAACCCGCGCTCCAAGGGCAGGGATTGGCAGCTGGAGCGGGCCCAGCAGCTTCTGCTCTCCGGACGGCCTGCCAGCACGCCTGTGGTCCTCGCTCGCCAAGTCGGGCGCCCCGAAGAGCATGTGACCCTGCACGAACTCGGCGACCTCCCGATCGAGCAGGTGGACATGCTCACCCTGGTGCTGATCGGCAACAGCAGCAGTCGCGCCGAGGACGGCCGGATGGTCACCCCGAGGGGATATCCAGGCGCGGAGCTGCAATAAGAATCGGGATGACAGGATTCGAACCTGCGGCCCCTTCGTCCCGAACGAAGTGCGCTACCAAGCTGCGCTACATCCCGATGGGCGGAGTGTAGGAGATGGTGGCCCAGTCGCTTCCTAGAGTCAGCCAGCCCTTTGGTGCCTTCGGCGCGCTCCTCATCCCTTGCTGAAACCCGACTGGCTGCGCGTCAAAGCTCCCCAGCGGGAACGGATCGGGGAAGTGGCCGATCTGCTGCTGGATCTCAAGCTCAACACGGTCTGCCAGGAGGCCAGCTGCCCGAACATCGGCGAGTGCTTCGCCGGGGGCACGGCGACCTTTTTGATCATGGGGCCGGGCTGCACCCGGGCCTGCCCCTACTGCGACATCGATTTCGACAAGAGCGTTCGCAACCTCGATCCGACCGAGCCCGAGCGCCTGGGGGAAGCCACCGCGCGGCTGGGCCTGAAGCATGTGGTGATCACCTCGGTGAATCGCGACGACCTGAGCGATGGCGGAGCCAGCCAATTTGTGGCCTGCATCGAGGCGGTCCGCCAGCGCTCTCCCCAGACCACCATTGAGCTGCTGATCCCTGATTTCTGCGGGGACTGGGATGCCCTGGCCACGGTGATGGAGGCCGGCCCCGATGTGCTGAACCACAACATCGAGACGGTGCCCAGGCTCTACAAAAAAGCCAGACCCCAGGGGATCTACGAACGCTCGCTCGAGCTGCTGCTGCAGGTGCGGGAGCGCTGGCCGAAGGCCTACAGCAAGTCCGGCCTGATGGTCGGCCTTGGGGAAAGCGACGAGGAAGTGATCGAGACCCTGCTGGATCTCAGGGAACACCGGGTCGACATCGTCACGATCGGCCAGTACCTCTCCCCGGGGCCGAAGCACCTGCCGGTGGATCGGTTCGTCACCCCCGAGCAATTCGAGCGCTTCCGTCTCCACGGCGAGCAGGAGCTGGGCTTCCTGCAGGTGGTCAGCACTCCCCTGACCCGCAGCAGCTATCACGCCGGTGATGTGCAGCGCCTGATGCAGCTGCACCCCCGCTAGGCCTGGGGCTCCAGCAGAAATTCAGCTTCCAGAGCCTGGGCCTCAGGGCAGTCCCCAAGGGCATCCAGGCGCTGGTTCACCAGGCTCACGGGAGCATCCAGGCGGACACAGTGCTCGAGCAGGGCCAGGGTCATCTGGCGGGCAAAGAGCTGTTGAAAGGGTTGGGCGAACTCAGGAGGCATGGCTCCGTTGCGGTTGCCCAAACGCTATGGACGGTCTCGGATTGCAGTGGTCGGGCCAGCCGAACCAAAGGGTGGGGTGAGCCGACCCAGTGGTGCAGCAACCGAACCCGAAGGAGCGGAGAACCGGCGGCTCAGGCCGCCACCGCCTCCCGCTCCGCCAGGCCGACGTTGGCCTTCTCGCTGGGGGGAACCAGCACCTTGAAGCGCCCTTTCCAGCTGGACCAGTCGCCCAGGATCGTGGACGCCTTGCTGCTGCCGGTGGCCGCGAGATGGGCCTCGAGCAGAGGCTTGAGCATGGCCTCCTGCTCAGGGGTCGTGAGCTCACAGATCTCGACGATCTCAGGGTTGACCCGATCGCGCAGACCACCGTTCTCATCGAGGATGAAGGTGATGCCACCGGTCATGCCGGCGCCCACGTTGCGGCCCGTGCTGCCGAGCACCACGACCACACCACCGGTCATGTATTCGCAGCAGTGGTCGCCGGCGCCTTCCACCACAGTCTTGACGCCGCTGTTGCGCACAGCGAAACGCTCACCGGCACGGCCGAGGGCAAAGAGCTCACCACCGGTGGCGCCATAGAGGCAGGTGTTCCCCAGGATCACCTGGGCACCGGGATCATTGCCACCGGCAGGGGGAACGACGGTGATGCGACCACCGTTGATGCCTTTGCCGACGTAGTCGTTGGCCTCACCCACCAGGCGCACATTCATGCCCTGAACGGTGAATGCGCCAAAGCTCTGTCCCGCCGCACCCTCATAGGTGAGGTCGAGTTGTCCCTGGAAGCCGGTGTTGCCATGGCGAGCCGCGATCTCACCGCCCAGACGGGCGCAGACACTGCGATCGGTATTGATGATCGGCAGGGTCCTGGCGAGCTGGCCGTGGTTCTCAATGGCCGCCATCAGCTCGGCATCGGCCAGCAGCTGATCCTCAAGGATCACGCCGTTGCCATGGGCCGCCTCGGCGTGGCGCAACCAGGCGCGATCGGCCGCCTGGGGGATGGGATCCAGCAGGCAGGAGAGATCCAGGGCCTTGGTTTTAGCCAGCTGCACAGCGCGGGGCTTCAGCAGGTCCGAGCGACCAATGAGGTCCTCCAGGCGGGCCACGCCCAGCACGCTCATCAGCTGACGCACTTCCTCAGCGACGAACAGGAAGAAGTTCACCACCTGCTCAGGCAGACCGGTGAAGCGCTTGCGCAGGGCCTCCTTCTGGGTGGCCACGCCGACCGGGCAGTTATTGGTGTGGCAAACGCGGGCCATGATGCAGCCCTCGGCGATCATCGCGATCGAACCGAAGCCGTATTCCTCAGCACCCAGCAGGGCGGCGATGACCACGTCCCAGCCGGTCTTCAGGCCGCCATCGGCCCGCAGCAGCACGCGATCACGCAGGCCGTTCTCCAGCAGAGCCCGGTGAACCTCGGTCAGACCGAGTTCCCAGGGACCGCCGGCATGCTTGATCGAGCTCAGGGGCGAGGCACCGGTGCCGCCGTCATGGCCAGAGATCTGGATGACATCGGCATTGGCCTTGGCCACACCTGCCGCGATGGTGCCGATGCCGATCTCAGCCACCAGCTTGACGCTGACCTTGGCGGCGGGATGCACCTGGTGCAGGTCATGGATGAGCTGCGCCAGATCCTCGATCGAATAGATGTCGTGGTGAGGCGGCGGTGAGATCAAGGCCACCCCAGGCTTGCTGTTGCGCAACCAGGCGATGTAGGGATCGACCTTCGGACCGGGGAGCTGGCCGCCTTCACCGGGCTTGGCCCCTTGGGCCACCTTGATCTCGAGCTGCTTGCCGCTGCGCAGGTACTCGGGGGTCACGCCAAAGCGGCCCGAGGCGATCTGCTTGATCGCAGAGCAGGCGGTGTCCCCGTTCTTCAGACCCTTGATCGAAGGCAGGGTGGCGGAGAGACCCTCCGCATTCACATCCCCCAGGACCTTGAAGCGAGCCGGGTCCTCGCCGCCCTCACCGCTGTTGCTCTTACCGCCGATGCGGTTCATCGCGACGGCCAAGACTTCATGGGCTTCGCGCGAGAGCGCACCCAAGCTCATCCCGCCGGTGCAGAAACGCTCACAGATGCTCTCGATGCTCTCGACCTGATCGAGGGGCAGCGGAGTGGCGGCGGGTTGCAGCTCCAGGAGGTCCCGCAGGGCCGTCACCGGACGGTTCTCCACCAAGGTTTTGTAGGTGGAGAAGTGGTCGTAACCGGGCCCCTGCTTGATCGCCGCATGGAGCGCCTTGGTCATCTCCGGGCTGTTGAGGTGGTATTCCCCGCCGGTCCGGTACTGCACAAAGCCCATGAACTCGAGCTTGGTGCGGTTGAGTTCTGGGAACGCCTTGGCGTGGAAGGTCAGCGTCTCGCTGGCCAATTCCGCCAGGCTCAGACCAGCCACGCGGCTGGTGGTGCCCTTGAAGGCCCGCTCGATCAGATCGGCACCGACACCGATCGCCTCGAAGATCTGGGCTCCGTGGTAGCTGGCCAGCAGGGAGATGCCGATCTTGGAGAGGATCTTGCGCAGACCGTCTTCGAGGGCCTTGCGCACATTGGCCTGGACCTGATCGGGGGTCAGGGCGGGGAGCTTGCCCCGCTCAATCAATTTCTGCGTCTTGGGATGGGCCAGCCAATGACGCGTGGTCTCCCAGGTGAGCCAGGGGCAAACAGCGCTGGCGCCGTAGCCGATCAGGCAAGCCAGGTGGTGGGTGCTCCAGCACTGGGCGGTCTCAGCCACCAGGGAGGTCTGCAGGCGCAGTCCCTGGTTCAGCAGGTGATGGTGCACCGCACCCACCGCCAGGAGCGGGGGGATATAGGACGTGGTCGCCGTGATTCCCCGGTCAGAGAGCACCAGGATTTGATTGCCGCTGCGCACGGCGGCTTCAGCGTCGCTGCAGAGCTGGGTCAGTGCCGCCTCAAGGCCGGCCGGTCCGCCGGTGATCGGCATCAGGGTCGAGAGCGTGCGGCTGGCAATGCCCTGCTGGGTGGCCGCCGCCAACTCGGCCTCATTGAGGATCGGGCTGTTGAGATGCAGAACCGCTGCCGCGGCGGCCTCGGGCTTCAGGGGAGAGCCCCGCTTGCCCAGATGCATCTCCAGGCTCATCACCAACTTCTCCCGCAGGGGGTCAATCGGCGGGTTGGTGACCTGGGCGAAGCGCTGCTTGAAGTAGTCGTACAGAAGGTGGGGCTTATCGGAGAGCACCGCCAAGGGGATGTCATCACCCATGCAGTAGGTGGGCTCCTTGGCCGAACCGGCCATGTCCTCGATCACCAGATCGAAGTCCTCGGCGGTGAAACCAAAGGCGGTTTGCTGCTGGAGCAGCTCCAGGTCAGCCAGCTGGCGCTCCTGGGTCCAGGGCTGGGCCGTTAGGGTGCGGCGGTGCTCCGCCAACCACTGGCCGTAGGGGTGACGCGCGGCCACCTCTTGCTTGACGTCCCAGTTGTGAAGCAGGCGACCGTTCTCCAGATCAACGGCCAACATCTGGCCGGGGCCCAGGCGACCCTTTTCGATGATCCGGCTTTCCTCGAGCTCCACCACGCCGGTTTCCGAGCCCATCACCACAAAGCCGTCGCTGGTGATGCAGTAGCGAGCCGGGCGCAGGCCATTGCGATCCAAGGTGGCGCCAACGCTGCGGCCATCGGCGAAGACCAGAAGCGCTGGGCCATCCCAGGGCTCCTGGGTGCAGGCCGAGTACTCATAGAAGGCCTGGACCGCTGGCTTGTCAGCCAGGGCCGGCTGATCGCGGAAGGCCTCCGGCACCAGGGTCAGCAGGCTCTCGGTGATCGGGCGACCACTGCGAACCAGCAGCTCGAGGGTGGCATCAAGGTTGGCCGAATCGCTGAAGGCGGAATTCACCACCGGCTTGAGGTCCGAAGCGGCATCGCCCCAAACCGCATCGAGATCAGCCTCGGCGGCGCGGGCCCAATTCAGGTTGCCCAGAAGGGTGTTGATCTCGCCGTTGTGGCCCAGGAGACGCATCGGCTGGGCCAGGGGCCAGCGGGGCAGCGTGTTGGTGCTGAAACGACGGTGATAAACCGCGAAACTGACCTCGAAGCGTTCATCGCGAAGGTCCCCGTAGTAGGCGGAGAGGACCTCCGAGCGGACCATGCCCTTGTAGACAACCGTCCGGCTGCTCAAGGACGCGAAGTAAAGGTCGCTTGGGACGGCACCCCAGACACTGCGCGCACGATCGCCGCAGCGGCGCCGCAGGCGGAACAGCAGGGCCTCGAGGGCGTCACCATCGCAATCGGCGGCGAGCAGCCACTGCTCAATCACTGGAGCCGTGCCGCGGGCCAGGGGACCTAAGACGCTGGGGTCCACGGGAACGCTGCGCCAGCCCAGGCTGCGCAGTCCCAGGGCCTGAGCTTCCTCGTCGCAAAAGGCCTTGGCTTGATCGCGCTTGCCCGCCTCGGCAGGCAGGAACACCATGCCCAAACCACGGGTTGCAGCTGAGGCGGCGGCAGCTTCAGGCCAAACCGCCTCGAGATAGGTCCAGGGGATGCCGCAGAGCACACCGGCGCCATCGCCGGAATCGCCATCGCCGCCGCAGCCGCCGCGGTGCTCCATGCAGTCCAGACCGCGCAGGGCCTGCTTCAGGACCCAGTGGCTGGTCTCACCTTTCAGGTTCGCCAGAAAACCAACGCCGCAGGCATCCTTCTCGCCGGCCACCTCTGCCGGGGCGGGGCTGTCGCAATGGGGCCAAACAGGACGAGAAGACAGCGGCATAGCCCAGCGACAACAGGTCTATCGGTAGTAACGAAGCAGCCGGGTCGACCGAACGGAAGGCGACGGATCGCCCTAAACCTCGGTCCCGCTGCGAGCTTCCGAATCTAAAAGCTGGACCACCTGCAACTCAAGGAAGTGCTGGCGGACTGCTCCAAGGTCGCTAGCGTTTCGAGACCGAGCGGGCTGCTTCATGGCTTTGATGCCCGTCCTGGCAGCCCTGCATCCCGGGATCCCGCTCATTCCACCGCCTCCGCCACCGGCCGAGGTGAGACCGTTCCGGCAGGCGGAAGGGTCACTGATTCGCGCCAACGGACGCACGCAACCAGCCCGCTGGCGCATCGAACGGGGCGAGCTCTGGCTCACCCTCGAATTCCTGGAGAACCAGCTCGGCGTCCAGCGCTCCAGCGGAGAGCGGGGCATGCTGCAACTGGAATGGTTTGGCAGCGAAATCAGCCTTCCCGCCAGGCGACAACAGAGCCTGGGGGATGAGGTCGCTGTTCCAGTCAGCGACCTGCTACGCCGCGTCGGCGTGAGCTTTGAGCCCTTCGGGAAAAACGAACTGAGCCTGGAGCTCCCGGTTCGCCCCCTAGAAGCGATCCGCGCCAGGGACAACGGCATCAGCGGCCGGCGCGTGGTCCTTGACCTCAAGGCCCCGGCGCTGGTGCGCAGCGATGACGGCCAACTGGCCATCAGTGCCGAAGGCAACCCAGAGCAACTACGGCAACTGGCAGGGCTGGGGCTGAAACCCCGTCAAGAGAACGGCTGGCTGCAGCTGGAGGCCAAAGGGGAACGCCTAACCCTGGGCCGGCCTTGGCGCCTGGTCCTCGACCTGCCCAGCGACACCGCACTCACCAGCCTCAATCGCCCGAGCGGCACCAGCCCCAACACCGCCCTTGCGAGCCTGCAGCGCCAGGGGCTAGCCCTCAATCGAACGGTGGACCGCATCGGCAACCGCCAGGTCCTGATCAACAGCGTCCAGCTCGATCCACGCCGAGTCCCGGTCGACCTGCGCCCGCTCAACCGAAGCAACGGGATGAAGGGCCTCAGCAGCCTCAGTCAGCTGGCCCGCAATGAATCGGCCCTGATCGCCATCAATGGCGGCTTTTTCAATCGCGTGAACCGGCTTCCCCTGGGGGCGCTCAAGGACAACGGCCAGTGGCTCTCAGGACCGATCCTGAATCGGGGGGCGGTGGGCTGGGGCGATGGTGAACTTCCCCAGTTCGATCGACTCAGGCTTCAGGAGAGCGTGCTCGATCCACGCCAACGGCGCTGGTCGCTGATCAGCCTGAACAGCGGCTACGTCCAGAAGGGACTGGCCCGCTACACCGAAGCCTGGGGTCCGCGCTATCAGCCGTTAACCGGCCAAGAACTGGGGTTCCTGCTCCGCAATGGCGTTGTGCAACAGCGCATCGAGGGCATTCCCCAACCCGGGGTCCCCTTGCGCGCCGGGGATGAACTGTTGGTGGCCCGCGGCGGGGTTCAGGTCGACTGGCAGCCGGGAGAACGCCTCGTGCTCAGCAGCCGATCGACTTCCGTCGTTGGGGACAAACCCTTTGTGGTCGGCGGTGGCCCGCTGCTGCTGCGCTCTGGGCTTGTGGCGCTCAACGGCCAAGCGGAGGGATTCAGCCCTGGCTTCATCCGTCAGGGCGCCCCAAGAACCGTGATCGCCAGCGACGGACGTCAGCTGTGGCTGATCACCCTTCAGGGGGTCAATAACGCTGGGCCGACCTTGATGGAAACGGCGTTACTCCTGAAACAGCGCGGCCTCAAGGAGGCGCTGAACCTCGACGGAGGCAGCTCCACCGGCCTGGTTCTGGCGGATGTCCAAACCGTGAAAGGGCGGGGCATCGCTGGTTCGGTCCACAACGGCATTGGCTTGATCCCCCGCGCACCGATGCCACGGCCCAACCGTCCGCCGGCGCGGCTGGCCTCCAGCCCGCCCTGACACACTGGGTCGACCCAGCCTTTTCTTTGCCATGCCCAAGGGCCAAGGCATGCAACTCACCGCAGCGGCTGCGGCAGAGCTCTGCCGCCAAGCGGCCGTCGCCGGCACCCCGGGGATGATGCACCTTGACCTGGTGGATGGCACCTGCGAGCGCTGGGTGATTCGCATTCGTCCGGGCCGTCTGGCCGGAGTTCCCGTGGCACGCGCCGACGGGATCACTCTGTTTGCCCCCGGCGACCAGGGCGAGCGACTCAACACCCTCGAGCTCGACTATCGAGGTGACCTCAGCGGGGGCGGATTCTTGATCCGCACCGGCCGAGAGCACCGCGTTTGCGCTTGTGGTGCGGCCTTTGGCCCCGCTGACGAACCCGCTCAGGGTGGCAGCACCTCGACAAAGTAATGTGGCGGATTGTCGAAACGGTCGGCTCTCCGACCTCGCTTCCGGCCCCTCGAAAACTCCCGGCCCTCGATGCCCACGATTCAGCAGCTGATCCGCAGTGAGCGGACGCGCCTTACCCGCAAGACCAAGTCGCCCGCACTGCGCTCCTGCCCTGAGCGCCGTGGTGTCTGCACCCGCGTGTACACCTCAACTCCGAAGAAGCCGAACTCGGCTCTGCGGAAGGTGGCCCGTGTGCGCCTGACCTCCGGCTTCGAGGTGACCGCCTATATCCCCGGTATCGGCCACAACCTGCAGGAACACTCCGTGGTGATGATCCGCGGCGGTCGTGTGAAGGACCTGCCCGGTGTCCGCTACCACATCATTCGCGGCACCCTCGACACCGCGGGTGTGAAGGACCGTCGTCAGTCCCGCTCCAAGTACGGCGCCAAAACCCCCAAGGATTGATTTCCTTCGACGTTCGTTTCTGACTTCCTCCCCTTAGCTCTATGTCACGCCGCAACGCCGCTGAGAAGCGCCCGGTTCTTCCCGATCCCCAGTTCAACAGCCGTCTGGCAACCATGATGGTTGCCCGTCTGATGAAGCACGGCAAGAAGTCCACCGCCCAGCGGATTCTTTCCGACGCCTTCACGCTGATCAACGAGCGGACCGGCAGTGACGCCCTCGAGCTGTTCGAAACCGCGGTGAAGAACGCCACTCCCCTCGTGGAAGTGCGTGCCCGCCGCGTCGGTGGTGCCACCTACCAGGTGCCCATGGAAGTCCGTCAGGAGCGTGGCACCGCCATGGCCCTGCGCTGGCTCGTGAATTTCTCGCGCGCCCGTAATGGCCGGAGCATGGCCCAGAAGCTGGCCGGCGAACTGATGGATGCCGCCAACGAAGCTGGCAGCGCCGTTCGCAAGCGCGAAGAGACCCACAAGATGGCCGAAGCCAATAAGGCCTTCGCCCACTACCGCTACTAAGCGGAACTGCGGCATCTCAGGTCGGATGTGACCGACTTGTAGAGTGACGCCCGCTTTTTTGTCGATTCCACCCTCCGGAGACCTGCCCCGTGGCTCGCGCTATTCCCCTGGAACGCGTCAGAAATATTGGTATTGCGGCACACATTGATGCCGGTAAAACCACCACCACTGAACGAATCCTGTTTTATTCAGGTGTGGTTCACAAGATCGGTGAGGTGCATGACGGCGCCGCCGTGACCGACTGGATGGCCCAGGAGCGCGAGCGGGGCATCACCATCACTGCTGCGGCGATCTCCACCAGCTGGAACGATCACCGCATCAACATCATTGATACCCCCGGCCACGTGGACTTCACCATTGAGGTGGAGCGCTCCATGCGTGTGCTCGATGGCGTGATCGCCGTCTTCTGTGCCGTCGGTGGTGTTCAGCCCCAGTCAGAAACCGTCTGGCGTCAAGCGGACCGCTACAGCGTTCCGCGCATGGTGTTCGTCAACAAGATGGACCGCACCGGCGCTGACTTCCTCAAGGTGCACGGTCAAATCAAGGACCGCCTGAAGGCCAACGCCGTTCCGATTCAGCTGCCCATCGGCGCTGAGGGTGAACTGAGCGGGATTATCGACCTGGTCAAGAACCGCGCCTTCATCTACAAGGACGACCTCGGCAAGGACATCGAAGAGACCGATGTCCCTGCGGACATGAAGGATCTCGTTGATGAGTGGCGCGCCACTCTGATGGAGACCATCGCTGAAACCGATGAAGCGCTGATCGAGAAGTTCCTCGAGGAAGGCGAGCTGAGCGAGGCAGAACTTGCCAAGGGCATCCGCGAGGGCGTGCTGAAGCACGGCCTGGTGCCCATGCTCTGCGGCTCCGCCTTTAAGAACAAGGGCGTTCAGCTGCTGCTGGATGCCGTGGTGGACTACATGCCCGCCCCGGTGGATGTGCCCCCGATCCAGGGTCTTCTGGCTGATGGCAGCGAAGCGGTGCGTCCCGCCGACGACAACGCCCCCTTCAGCGCACTGGCCTTCAAGGTCATGGCTGACCCCTTCGGCAAGCTCACCTTTGTGCGCATCTACTCGGGTGTGCTCCAGAAGGGCAGCTACGTGCTGAACTCCACCAAGGACAAGAAAGAGCGCATCTCTCGCTTGATCGTCCTCAAGGCCGACGATCGTGAGGAAGTGGACGAACTCCGCGCCGGCGATCTCGGCGCCGTTCTGGGTCTTAAGGACACCACCACCGGCGACACCCTCTGCGTCGACGCCGATCCGATCATCCTGGAATCGCTCTACATCCCCGAGCCCGTGATCTCGGTGGCTGTCGAGCCCAAGACCAAGGGCGACATGGAGAAACTCTCCAAAGCCCTGCAGTCCCTCTCCGAAGAGGACCCGACCTTCCGGGTTCGCACGGATGCAGAGACCGGCCAAACCGTGATCGCCGGCATGGGCGAACTCCACCTGGAGATCCTGGTGGACCGCATGCTGCGCGAATTCAAGGTGGAGGCCAACATCGGTGCGCCTCAGGTGTCCTATCGCGAAACCATTCGCGCCAGCGCCAAGGGCGAGGGCAAATTTGCCCGTCAAACCGGTGGTAAGGGCCAGTACGGCCACGTGGTGATCGAAATGGAGCCCGGCGAACCGGGTTCCGGGTTCGAGTTCGTCAACAAGATTGTTGGCGGCGTCGTGCCCAAGGAGTACATCGGTCCGGCTGAAGCCGGCATGAAGGAAACCTGCCAGTCCGGTGTGATTGCAGGATTCCCGATGATCGATGTGAAGGTCACCATGATCGACGGGTCGTACCATGACGTCGACTCCTCGGAGATGGCGTTCAAGATCGCCGGCTCCATGGCCTTCAAAGACGGCGTCAAGAAGTGCAATCCCGTACTTCTTGAGCCCATGATGAAGGTCGAAGTTGAGGTTCCTGAGGACTTCCTCGGAAGCGTCATCGGTGACCTCTCATCGCGCCGCGGTCAGGTCGAAGGACAGTCCATCGATAATGGTCAGTCCAAAGTCCAGTCCAAGGTGCCGCTGGCCGAGATGTTCGGCTACGCCACCCAGCTCCGATCCATGACCCAGGGTCGGGGTATCTTCTCGATGGAATTCAGCCATTACGAGGAAATTCCTCGCAACGTGGCAGAAGCCATCATCTCCAAGAATCAGGGCAATTCCTGATCTTTTCCCTACCCATTTACCCCCCGATTCTTTTTCATCATGGCTCGCGAGAAGTTCGAAAGGAATAAGCCCCACGTCAACATCGGCACCATCGGCCACGTTGACCACGGCAAGACCACCCTCACCGCCGCCATCACCAACGTGCTGGCCAAGAAGGGTCAGGCCAAAGTTCAGAACTACGCCGACATCGACGGTGCTCCCGAAGAGCGTGAGCGCGGTATCACCATCAACACCGCCCACGTTGAGTACGAGACCGCCGGTCGTCACTACGCCCACGTGGACTGCCCCGGTCACGCGGACTACGTGAAGAACATGATCACCGGTGCTGCCCAGATGGACGGCGCCATCCTGGTGGTGGCAGCCACCGACGGCCCCATGGCCCAAACCAAGGAGCACATCCTCCTGGCCAAGCAGGTGGGCGTTCCCGCTCTGGTGGTTGCACTGAACAAGTGCGACATGGTCGACGACGAGGAAATCCTCGAGCTCGTCGAGATGGAAGTGCGTGAACTGCTCAGCAGCTACGACTTCCCCGGCGACGACATCCCCGTGGTGAAGGTCTCCGGCCTCAAGGCGATCGAAGGCGAAGCCGATTGGGAAGCCAAGATCGACGAGCTGATGGACGCCGTTGACAGCGCCATCCCCGAGCCTGAGCGTGAGGTCGACAAGCCCTTCCTGATGGCTGTCGAAGACGTCTTCTCCATCACCGGTCGCGGCACCGTGGCCACCGGCCGCATCGAGCGTGGTGTGGTCAAGGTGGGCGAGGAAATCGAGATTGTGGGTATCAAGGACACCCGCAAGACCACCGTTACCGGTGTGGAGATGTTCCGCAAGCTCCTCGACGAGGGCATGGCCGGCGACAACGTGGGTCTGCTGCTGCGCGGCATCCAGAAGGAAGACATCGAGCGCGGCATGGTGCTCGTGAAGCCCGGCTCCATCACCCCTCACACCAAGTTCGAGGGTGAGGTCTACGTGCTGAAGAAGGAAGAAGGCGGCCGCCACACCCCCTTCTTTGCTGGCTATCGCCCGCAGTTCTACATCCGTACGACCGACGTGACCGGTCAAATCACCGCTTTCACCGCCGACGACGGCTCCAACGTGGAAATGGTGATGCCCGGTGACCGCATCAAGATGACCGGTGAGCTGATCTGCCCCGTCGCCATCGAGCAAGGCATGCGCTTCGCTATCCGCGAAGGCGGCCGCACCATCGGTGCTGGCGTGGTCTCCAAGATCATCGCCTGATCTATGGTTGAGGGGTGGAGCTCGTCTCCACCCCTCTCTCACGCACCTCGACAATCCAGCTGCTTTGGGTTTGTTCCGGTTCCCGGCACCCAGCGCTTCCCTTCCTGTGCCTTGTCCCGCAAGGATCAAGCCAGAACCGTTGAACGCTTAACGACGTCAGACACTCCATGTCCACCGCTATTGCCCAGCAGAAGATCCGCATCCGCCTGAAGGCGTTTGACCGCCGCATGCTGGATCTGTCCTGCGAAAAAATCATCGAAACGGCTGATCACACCGCTGCAACTGCGATCGGTCCGATTCCCCTGCCCACCAAGCGCAAGATCTATTGCGTGCTGCGCTCGCCCCACGTGGATAAGGATTCCCGTGAGCACTTCGAGACCCGCACCCACCGCCGGATTATCGATATCTACAGCCCCTCGGCGAAGACCATCGACGCTCTGATGAAGCTCGACCTGCCCAGCGGCGTCGACATCGAAGTCAAGCTCTGATTCCTCGCTTTGCAGCTGGATCCCCAAAACCCGCCTCAGGGCGGGTTTTTTTGTGTGTTCGATCCACACGAGAGCGAATCATCACTGCCTAGGATTCGCCCTCCTCAGGCAGAAGTGCAACGACGTGACGCAACTGGCCGTGAGAGAACTACCGCTGTTCCCGCTGCCGGATGTGGTGCTCTTCCCCCAGGAAGTGCTGCCGTTGCACATCTTTGAGCCGCGCTACCGCATGATGCTGCGCACGGTTCTGGAGAGTGACCGGCGCTTTGGGGTGGTCCGCTGGGACCCCCAGGAAGGCACGATGGCCAGCGTGGGCTGTTGCGCTGAAATCCTGCAGTGCCAAACCCAGGACGACGACCGCAGCTACATCGTCACGATGGGACAGCAGCGCTTCAGGTTGCTGGAGGTGGTGCGCGAAGCCCCCTTCAAGGTCGGCCTGGTGAGCTGGATTGAGGACGAGCAGCCCGAGGACCACAGCGGGCTTCAGGAACTCTCCGGAGAGGTCAGCAGTGCCCTCAAGGACGTGGTGGAACTGACCGGCAAGCTGATGGGAAAACCCACCAGCCTCCCCAGCGACCTTCCGGACCTGCCCAGGGAGCTCTCCTATTGGATTGGCTCCCACCTGGGCGGTCCCGTGGCTGATCAACAGCAGGCTCTGCTGGAGATCACAAACACCGAAGAGCGGCTGCGTCAGGAATTCGAACTGCTCGATGAGACCCGGCGCCAGCTGGCCGCCCGAACGGTCCTGGAGTCGACCCTGCGCGACCTGAAGGCGGGCGAGAGCGAGGAGGACTGAGACAGATGCCCACCCCTGCCGTTTTGGCGCTGCTCAGCCCCTGGGCGAGCGGCCTGATGCTGGCGGCCGCCGTGGCGGCGGTCCTGTTACTCATTGGCCTGGCGATTTGGTCAGCGCGCGATCGGGCCTTCGAGAGCACCGCCAGCGTGGCGGAGGCCTACGACCGCTGGACCGACGACCAACTGCTGGAGCGGCTTTGGGGCGACCACGTCCACCTCGGGCACTACGGCTCTCCCCCACAAGCCCGAGACTTTCGGGCCGCCAAGGCTGACTTTGTCCACGAACTGGCGCGTTGGAGCGGGCTGGATCAGCTGCCCCGGAGCAGCACCGTCCTGGATGTCGGCTGCGGCATCGGGGGCAGTGCCCGGATCCTGGCCCGCGACTACGGCCTGAACGTGCTCGGCATCAGCATCAGCCCAGGCCAAATTCAACGGGCGAAGGAGCTCACCCCCGAGGGCCTGAGCTGCCGCTTCGCGGTGATGGATGCCCTCGATCTGCAGCTGGAGAACGGCAGCTTTGATGCGGTCTGGAGCGTGGAAGCAGGCCCTCACATGCCTGATAAGCAGCGCTACGCCGATGAACTGCTGCGGGTGCTCAAACCCGGTGGTCTGTTGGCCGTGGCCGACTGGAACCGCCGCGATCCCGAGGTCAAACCCCTCAACCGCAAGGAACGCTGGGTGATGCACCAGCTCCTGGTGCAGTGGGCCCACCCAGAATTCGCCAGCATCCCCGGTTTCCGCCGCAACCTTGAGCAAAGCCCCTGGAGCAGCGGCGCCCTCGTAGAGACCGGCGATTGGAGTCGCGAGACCCTGCCCGCCTGGATTGAATCCATCCTCGAAGGGGTGCGTCGGCCCAAGGCGGTCCTGGGCCTGGGTCCTAAAGCTGTGCTGATGGGGCTGCGCGAGTCACCCACCCTGCTGCTGATGCATTGGGGCTTCGCCACCGGGATGATGCAGTTCGGTGTCTTCCGAACCCGCAAACCGGCGGCCTAGAGCTGGGTCATCGGATAGGCCCCAAACACCGCCAGGTGCTCGCATAGGGGCTTGAGCTCCTCCATGGCCTGTTGCAGCGGTTCTGGTCCGCTGGGCAGCTCCAGGTCCACAAAAAAGATGTACTCGCCCATCTCCCGCTTGGAGGGGCGGGACTCAATGCGGCTCATGTTCAGGTCCCGATGGGCAAAGCACGCGAGGGCCTTGAGCAGAGCACCGGGTTGGTTCGCCTGGAGTGAGAAGGCCAAGCTGGCCAGCTCGCCATGCCAGTTGCGCTCGCCCTGACGGAGCAGCAAAAAGCGGGTGCAGTTGCCCGCCACATCGTTAATGGGATAGGCCAGCTCCTTGAGGCCGTGCTCCTTGGCGGCCTGCTGGGACGCGATGGCCGCACGGAAGTGACTGCCGGCCACCATGCGGGCCGCCTCTGCGGTCGAGCTCGTGGGCAGCTGCAGGGCATTGGGCAGGTTGGTGCTCAACCAGAGGCTGCACTGCGCCAGGGCCTGGGGATGGGAGAGGACTTCGCTGACCCCCTCCACGCTGCCGCTGCCGACCAGGGCATGGCGAATCGGCAACACCACCGCCCGGGAGATCTCCAGTTCTGGGTGCTCCCAGAGCGCATCCAAACAGGCCGTGACACCGCCCTCGACGGAGTTCTCGACGGGAACCACGGCGGCATCCACCCGACCGGCGGCGAGGGCCTGAATCACCGCACGAATTCCTGTCTGGGGCAGCAGTTCAGGCGCCTCCCACTGCTCGAGCTTGGCGAAGGCCTGGGCCGCCTGCTCCCCATAGGTGCCCACCGGACCAAGAAAAGCAATGCGCATGGGGCTGATCGGGCCGTGCTCGATAGGATCATGCCGCCCCGGCCGCCTTTTGATGCCCCTGGCCTTCAGTGCCAGCCAAGCGTTGCAGTTGCCGGTGCAGCAGAACGCCGAGCGTCTGGGTGCCTACCTGGACGATGAAGAGCAGGTGATTGAAGCCCTGCTCGAGGCCCAGCAACTCAGCAAGATCGCTCCTGGGCGCTACCGCTACACGGTGACCAAGCTGCAGGTCTTCCAACTGCAGATTCAACCGGTGGTGGACCTGGTGGCACGGCGGAGCCCCAACCGGATCGAACTGGAGGCCATCGACTGCCAGCTCGAAGGCCTCGGGGTCGTCGATGATTTCCAACTCAGCCTGGGCTCCTGGCTGGAGGCCCGCGGCGGTGAGTTGGTCGGAGAGGCCAGCCTGGCCGTCAGTGTCAGCCAACCCAGCCTGTTGAAGCTGATCCCCACCAAAGTCCTGGAGGCCACGGGGCGCTCACTGCTCGCGGGCATCCTGCTGGGGATCAAAACCCGGGTGGGACAGCAACTGATCAACGACTTTCAGCGCTGGTGCAAACAGCACGCCAGCGTCGAGGCCTAAGCAACCAAGACCTTGCGCAGAAAACTGCGGCGATGCAGCTGCGTCGGCCCAAGGGAGAGGACGGCGGCGCGGTGTTGGGCGGTTCCATAGCCAGCGTGGCGCTCGAAGCCATAGCCGGGATAGCGCTGACCAAGCCGCACCAGTAGGGCATCCCGCGCCTGCTTGGCCAGGACGCTGGCCGCCGCAATTTCCAGGTGTGCGCTGTCCCCGCGCACGACGGTCTCCTGGGAGCCGGACCACAGGCGCAGGGGCAGGTTGCCATCCACCAGGACGTGATCTGGAGCCGGGGAGCCCAGGCGCTGCAGGGCCCGCAGCATGGCCCGTTCAGTGGCGCTGCGAATCCCCAAGCCATCGACTTCCTGCGCCGAGGCCTGGCCCAGGGCCCAGGACTCGGCCTGCTCCAGGATCAAGGGGACCAGCTGCGAGCGACGCTTCGCGGAAAGGGCCTTGCTGTCGGTCAGTCCAGCCGCCGAGAGGGTCTCCCGGGCTGCATCGCTCAACACCACGGCACCGGCGAAGACGGGGCCAAACCAACAGCCCCGTCCCACTTCATCGACCCCAGCGATCCGCATCGCCCGCTTGGGCCTCAGTCGCTCGCCGAGGAACGGCGGCGGCGGCGGCGGGGCTCACCGTTGTCGTCGACCTCCTCCGCAACAGGAACAGCAACGACCGAGGCTGCAGCAACAGGGGCTTCTTCGGTGACCGCAACTGCACTGCTGCGGGTGCGCGTCCGAGTGCGGCCTGCGCGGGCCGGAGCCTCGTCTGCGGGAGCGGGTGAAGCCGCGGAATCAACGATCGCCACCGCCGGCAGCGGGGCCTCAGTAATGGCCACTTCTGTAATCGAGACCGTCGGCAGGGGTGTGATCGCCACACCCGTGGGTTCGGCCTGGGCGACAGCCACCGGCGCGGGTGTCGCGCCATGGCCGTTGCTGTTGGCAGTGTTTCCGCCGCGACCGCGGCGGCGGCGGCGGGGACCGGCAGCCGCCAACTGCTGACGGGCCTCCTCGAGGACCGCCTCGGCGTCTTGACCTGGACGCACCACCCGCACCAACAGGTTGTCGGGATTGGGGGCGGGATCCAAGAGCAGCGCTGGGTTCAGACCCAACCAGCCGTAGACCAACTCCTGCTCAGGCTCCATCGGCACAGCGACCAATTCAGGTTCAGGCCGGCGGTTGTGGCCTTCCGAGCTAGCGGCAGCAGGACTCTCAGCCTGGCCGGTGACCAGCGAGCCGCTGTCCTCGTAGGCCGCCACCAC
>NZ_ADXM01000025.1:0-38238 GCF_000179255.1 Synechococcus sp. CB0205 | reverse complement strand
CGTACTGGGACTCGAGATCGAAGAGAACATCGTGGATGTAAGCCTCGGTCCACTCCGAGCCATAGAAACGGCTGAGCATGCCTCGAGCCGGATCCTTCTCGGCGCGGTAGCGCGTGTAGCGCTTTTGGCCGGCCAGCAGCAGCTCTGACCGTTCCGCCGTCACTGGACTCGCGGCAGCCGCCAGCTTGAGATAAAGCTGCAAATAGTCTTGAAAGGCCGGGCAGATCACGGACTGAATCAGGTCATCACCCTCGTCGCCGAGGGGAATCCGCGTCCAAAGAAACCCCGGTGAGAAATAGGGCTGGGCCTCATCGGGTATGGGACCTCCGTCAGGCAAGGCCTGCCTCCACCGCTCAAAGATCGGCAGGAGCTCGGGCCAAACCGCTTCGGTGTGGAGGCGATCTCCCCGGTCAACCGGCTGAAGATCCAAGGCCAGCAAGTGGCCATTGGGGAGAGTCACCAAATCGGCGCCAAAAAACGGCAGGTCGTAGCGCGTCCTTGGGTTGATGACAAAGTTGAGTACCGAGGCAGCGCTCCCCGCAGATACGCAGGCGGCACGGACCTGGCGAAATTTCTCGGTCTGGCAAGCCCAGGTTGCTGTGGCCACAGGCAGCGGCTTGGCCTTGGATCCCGTCACCCCCTCACGGCTAAGGAACTGAGGATCAATGGGATAGGGCTCTGGTCCCAGCGGTTGCAGGGCGGCAACCGCTTCATCCAAAAACCACTGCCAACGCCAACCGGGGAGTTGAACCAACTCGAGGCTGGTCGCCCGTGGTGCCGCAGGACTAGACATCGGATTCAAAGGCGGGCGGGGAAGAGAAAGTCACTCAAAAAGGCATCGGCCCATGGCTTGCCGAAATGGCTTGAAAACAGCCCGTGGGCGGGGTCCCGCTCGGCGCTGTAGCGGTCGTACTCCAGTTGCAAGTCAGCAACCTCCCCGGCCGTGAGCTGGCCCACTTCGCTGCGGGCGCGGTCGTGCATCTGCCAGTAGGCCGCCATGAACCCCTCAAACGCAGGGGGGAGTGAGGTCTGCGCTTCCTCCGCACCACCGCGACAGAACAGCAGCCATGGGGAGAAGTACTGATTGGGATCAAAGGAGCGCATGGTCTCCTCGCCACTGAGATCGGGGTAGCGCTCATGCAGGGCGGTCAATTCCTGGTAATGGCGCCGGAGATAGGCCTCTCCTTGCTGCAGAGGCTGGAAGTCCAAGACGGCCACCAGCTTTTGACGGGCGCCAAACCACAACAGATCCACGCCAAGAATCGGATGATCAAGGCTGCAGTCGGGGTAGGCGACTGAATTCAAGACCTGCAGGGTGTCACCGGCATCCAGGCGTGTAACGCGCCAGCGGCGAAAGCCAGGAACGTCCCAGAGCCAGCTGCGAATGGTGCTGCTCTGCTTCTCCGACTGCTTGAACGCGAATTGAGGGTCGACCTCTTGCGCCTTGGCGCCACGGCCCTTAAGACCAGCGTGCAAGTGCTCCAGAAAAGGATCAAACATCACTTCCCTCCTGGGGTGGAGTAGCGCTCAGCGAGTGCCTCGGCCTGACGACGGGTCTCGGCCAAGTCATCGGCTGACGGGCAGCGGAACTCAGTGCAGTACGTCGTCATGGAGACCCCATCCAGGAATTGGACGGAACTCACGCGCATGCGCACCTGATCGGTGACAAACCAGCAGCGTTCGATTCCAACGTTGGTGTCGTAGCGCGTTGTGATGGTCAGCAAGCCATCCGCCGCAAAGCTGTACTCACTCAGGACCGGCTTCTTCTCGACATATCCCTTATCCCTCAACAAAAAGCCACGGGTGGGGTCTGAGGGGTTGGGGGCATCGACGAGAACCGCCGCGTAATCCTCTGAGCGGCTGCTCTCCTTGAGGTTGCTCTCCCACCAAAAACGAGCACCGCCAGCTGCCCCGCTTAGGTCAAAGGAGAGGCTCTCGCAGACCTTGGCGGTCACCGGATCCTGCTGATTAAAGGGCTCGATGATCAGATTCGAATCGGCGAACTCGTCGTCCTGGTGATCCAGGTGGTGGACGGCCCGGCGTGTCATCCATTGGCCGCGACTGGCCTGAAAGAAATCCCGCATTGACATCGGGACAACAAATGAAGCTTCCACGATCAACCCTGGGGCTGGGCCAACTGGCTCTGGAGCTGACCCAGGACCTCTTCGAGGCGCGTGAGCTCAGGGTGATCCGCCAGGGTGCGGTCGATCTTGGCTTGGGGCAGTTTGAGCTTTTGCCCCATCGCAATAACGTCCTGGCGCAGACGATCGCGATAGGCCACGAGCTGCTCGATGGACTCTTGGATGTCCTGGGGAGTTGCGTCCATCTCGAAGCCACTGGTCTTGGGTGAAGTTACGAGGGGTCAACCACCACCCACGAGGACGAGTCAAATCTGAAATAAAGACAAAGAACGCAGCCCTGCGGTGCGGCTATTCATCGTTTGCTGCGCGCAAAACGCTTACAGCGCAGCGCCCCCGGGCCCAAAAAGAGGAGGGTTCATAAAGAAGGTTTGCGTATCGACGGCGATCAGCGGGAGCTGACTGGGGATTGCCCTTAGGTTCTTTTGGTGCCTTGACCCAGTGGGCCAAAGCAAAGTTGCCACCGACAAGACTTCAGTCCTCTGGAGATCAAGTTGGGAGCAGTGAACAACCGATCGGTCCTCCGACGATTGTGACAACTGCCTTAGGCGACCTCAGCCCCCCCCAAAAAGTCCTGCTCTCCTATGCTCGACGCATTCTCCCGCGCCGTCGTTAGCGCCGACGCCAAAACTTCCGCCATCGGCGGTGGCGACATTGCTGCCCTCAAAGGCTTCATCGCCGAAGGCAACAAGCGCCTTGACGCTGTTAACGCAATCACCTCCAACGCCTCCTGCATCGTCTCCGACGCAGTGACCGGCATGATTTGCGAGAACACCGGCCTGATCCAAGCCGGCGGCAACTGCTACCCCAACCGCCGCATGGCTGCCTGCCTGCGCGACGGTGAGATCGTTCTCCGTTACATCTCCTACGCCCTGCTGGCTGGCGATGCATCCGTGCTGGATGACCGCTGCCTGAACGGCCTCAAGGAGACCTACGTGGCTCTGGGTGTGCCCCTTCAGTCCGCAGCTCGCGCTGTGGCGATCATGAAGGCCTCCTCGACCGCTCACATCAACGAGACCAACACCACCGGCACCAACCCCGTGGAAACTCGTTTCCGCAAGATGGAAACCGTCCAGGGCGACTGCTCTGCACTGGTTGCCGAAGCTGCTTCCTACTTCGATCGCGTGATCAGCGCCCTCAGCTGAATCAACGAGAGATAGCTCTCTCTCTTTATCAACGCAAACCTCCATCTAAGGATCTCAACGATGAAATCCGTTGCAACCACCGTTGTGACCGCCGCTGACGCAGCCGGTCGCTTCCCTTCCCAGAACGACCTCGAGGCCGTTCAGGGCAACATCCAGCGCGCCGCTGCTCGCCTGGAAGCCGCTGAAAAGCTGGCTGCCGGCCTCGACGCCGTCACCAAGGAAGCTGGCGACGCCTGCTTCAACAAGTACCCCTACCTCAAGCAGCCCGGTGAGGCTGGTGAGAACCAGACCAAGGTGGACAAGTGCTACCGCGATCTGGGCCACTACCTGCGCCTGATCAACTACTGCCTGGTTGTGGGCGGCACCGGCCCTCTGGACGAGTGGGGCATCGCCGGCGCTCGTGAGGTGTACCGCACCCTGCGTCTGCCTACCGCTGCTTACGTCGAAGCTCTGACCTTCACCCGCGACCGGGCTTGCTCCCCTCGCGACATGAGCCCCCAGGCTCTGAACGAGTTCAAGGCTTACCTCGACTACGCCATCAACGCCCTCTCCTGATCTCTTTACCGAAATCAGATTGAGTGCAGGAGGCCTTCGGGCCTCCTTTTTTTGCTTTCTTGCACATCAAGAGCGCAGAAAGCGAAGCCGACAAAGCGAGGATTAAGGTGGCTGGAAACGAGGCAGAGAACCGGAGATCGGCGTGAGCAACCAGGAACTCGACAAATTATTTGAAGACCTAGAGCATCCGAATCCCTATATCCAGACCCAAGCCTTCACCGCCATGGCGGGGCACTGGCAAGAGGAGGCAACCCCCAGGCTAATTGCCCTACTCAGTCAACCCAACGTCGGCTTGAGACGGGCCTCAGTGCGGGCCCTGGGCTCTTTCGGCGAGGCCGCCATGCAACCGATCGCTGATTGCTTTCGGACAACAGACGACGCCACGGTTCGCGCAAGCTGTGTGAAGGCCTACGCACAACTGGCCTCGAACTACCCGGGACTCCCGTTCAGCGAGGGGGCGATGGCGGTACTGAGAGACGGCCTCGGCGATGACTCCCCCGTCGTTGCCGTGGCGTCTGTGATGGCCCTCGGCCAGGTGGGGGAACAGGCAGTCGACTTACTGCTTGAAGTCAGTCGCGGTGATAACCCAGCCCAAGGGGTCGCGGCCATCAATGCCCTCGCCGAAATCAATGATCCCTCCGTCGAAGCGGGATTCAACACACTCCTCCAGGAGGAGAGCTTGGACAGCTACGTCAAGGAGACCTTGACGTCAGCGGTGATGCGACTGAAGGACCTGAAGGCGCGTCAGGCGTCTTGATGACTCAGCTGATTGATCGCTAGAGACAGAACGGCTTGCACGTCCGACTGGGTTTCTCCCTCCAACCGTGTTTGCAGAGCGGGAATCGATCCCGATGCCCTCAGTTTCATGAGCGACAGCGCTGCGTTTTTGCGAACTTGGCCCACCGGATCGTGGAGCAACGGCTCCAGCTGAGGCGCCGCCCAGTCGGGGTCGTGGAGCTTGCCAAGCAAGGTTGCAGCCTCAGCACGCACATCAGCGTCGACATCCGACAGCGCGCCAACCACGAGATCTTTGGCGACGTCATCCGCCAAGCTCTGGATTTGATCGCCGAGGGCGGCGATGGCAGCACAGCGGATTTCGGCATGCTCCGATGCGGCTGCATCCCGAAGCGCTTCGGGGGCACGCGCACCAACAAACGCGAGTGCCCAACTCGCCAGACCCAACTGCATCGCGGTGCTCTCGGGCTGAATCAACACGTCAAGGAGCAGAGGAATGGCCTCCGCACCAACGGCAGCCATCGCGCCAACGGCTGAGCCCTGAACGACCGGATCAGGATCGCCGCGCAGGGCTTCCAAAAGCACCGGCAACGCACGGGGGTCCTCGATCAAGGTCAAGGTCTTGGCGGCCGCCCGGCGAACCGTGACGCTCTCATGGCTGGAGAGCGCTCGACAAAGGGACGGGACCGCTGCTTTGCCCACAACCCCCAAGCTCTCCGCAAAGGTCAGGCGCATCAGCCCCCTTGGGTCTCCAAGGCCGGCCACCATTTTTTCGATGGCGTCCGCGTCACTCGGGGGAAGATTTCCGTTGCGGAGTTGTTGCTTGAGCTCTTCTGCGAGCTGACTGGCTTCCTGCTCATTGAGCTGCTGGGGCTGCCCATTAACGCTTAAGGAATGGGCCTCAGACACAAGCAGGGGGAAGAGCAAGCTGAATTATGGGGTTCCTGCAGTGACCTGGACAAGTTGAGCGGGATGGCTGCAGATCCGCTCCGCCAGAGGCTCATGGCGAGGGTTCAGCGACTCAACGCACTGACCTGCTGGCTAGGTTGACGAAATGGAACGTGATGAGCTGAACAACTGGCGCAAGCTTGCCGCAGAACTTGAAGCGTCTGGGGAGACCGAGAGCAAGTTCTATGAGCGCGCAAAAATGATCGCCTTGGGATATCCCGACCCACTCACACTGGCGGATTCCGCCGACTCGACATTGGACGAAGGATAAGAACCATTCGAACAGCTCAAAACCTCCAACACACGGCCTGTATGAAACGTCGCTTTATGGTCTCTGCCAAGGACTTTCTCCCGCAGGAGGTGGAATGCGAGGGATGCAGCGGCGACGCACTGATACTGGCGCTTAAGGACGCAGAAATTCGACATTGGAAAGTCAACCGCAGAAGTTCAAACGGCCAAGACTGGTTTTTTGACGTCGCTCTCTCCGAAGAAGTCAAGGAGTTCCGCGTCCAAACTTTGTGCTGAAAGCCGGCGTGAAGAGAGGCACAAATGTGTCCTTGGGTTGAGTTGCTTCTCTAGCTCAGTTCGGATCGAGCCTGACGGTTGATTGCATCGCTATTCGGGGTTGATCGACCCAACATGGATGGAGAAAGGAATGTGAACCCCCGGCGCTTGATCTTGGCATTGGAGACCGACGCATTCACCACCCGTGCCCCGCTGGGTGCACCGCACCAGATCACAGGGGGCAGCCCCCTTCGCTCGCAGATGATGTTGGACAGCTGCCTTCGAGTGAGGCGCATGTCATCGACCAAATTAAACGTCCCTTTCAAATCATGGGACCATGCAAATTCGACACCCCGGCTGATGTCCTCAAGGTGCGTCCACGCTGGAATGTGATCACCATCGCGAGAGATTTGCCTACCAGCGGCTTGTTGTACAAGCGAAACCATGTCTCGCCCAGGCCCATAAATCCCTCCCAAGCGCAGGACACAAACACTCCAGTTAGGCCCCTGCAAGTCAAGAAGCTGTTGCTCCGCCTCAATCAGGAGGCGATTAATCGGATGACTCCGATCCAGTGGCGATCCCTCGCCCACCTCTTGTCCACCTTGATCTCCAAAGACGCCAACAGTGCTGATGTATGTGATGTGCAGCGGCCTGTGTCGAGGACAGATCTTTAAGGCCTGAACAAGGTTTTTGATTCCCTTGGAAAAGACCTCTTCGTAGCTCTCGTCCTGTCGCGTAGGCGCCACGCTGATCAGCAGACCGTCAAGCTCCTCAAGGAAACTGAAGTTCGCTTGATCGGATGCAAGGTCGAGGAGGGTGGGTGTTGCACCCAGCGCCTCAACGCGCGGAAATCGCGCTTCATCGCGAATCGTCGCCAGGACGTCGTGACCGGCGAAGCTGAGTCGCCTGCAAACCGCAGAACCCACGTAGCCGCAGCCGATAACACCAAAGCGCTGGGGCACAACGGTTGAGCGTCTTTACAAATTTTTACAGATCAAGCGGTCGTGACGTGGATCCTGTCCGCGCCTTCGGGGACCCGAACCCCAACAGACTCGCACTGCGGCCCTGGGCCCACGAGGGTTTCGGGTGCTTGGGGCTTGAGATGGATTCCGTATCGCGGGCGAACTGGCTCAAAATCGCCGCCAGCCTGGGGCGCTCCGATTCCGCGGGGAGCTGGTTTTAAGCCCGCGCTAAAGCGATTGCCGAGGGGCGACCGGATCCATTGGCCGAACTGGATGGGTTCCCGACTCAAGGCGCGCTAGAGATCGGCGCGGATCTCTCCATTCTCGTTGAGATATTGCGCGATCAGAGGAGAGGGCTCTTCACGCTTGAGGGCATCGAGCTCGCGTCCAATGCTGGCCTGCATCTCTTTATTCCCACTGGCCATTGCGATGGCCAGCACCTTCTCAAGCCGAATTTGCTCGCTCTCTTTCCAGGCTGGATCCACTGCGGACAGGCTTCGGTGATCCATTTTTGCGCTCGCCAGAACCCGGTCACCAAACAAGTAATAAGCCAGGCTTATCGCCTGTGTTGGCATCCTTAATCTCGCTTGATCACCCCTCGGTTTTTCTTTAGGTTCAACCCAAGAGAACCGCGTCGGGCCCCTTTTGGGGCTCTTTTTTTATCCATTACTGGGGCTTCTGGGCTTCGCCGCGCAACCGCCGAATGACCGAACGGGAGGCGGAGGACTCCTGGCGACTCGCCACTGTGATGGCCGCTGGCGCCGGCTTCCGATCGAACATCTGCAGCTCCCTCAGGAGACTGGGGCCTCGCGCTGCGCTGAACTGGCCCCAGCGGTTGAGCGCGAGGGGCAGTCTCCCGAAGCGGGCCCTTGACGACCAAGAGCCGACCAAAAGAAAGGCGGTGAGCATTTCGCTGCGCTCGGTGCAGTGAAATGCTGCGGCAGCCCGAGCTGGAATACGGCTATGACTGCCGCCCCGTGCACCACACGCAAGCCTGGAGAGCCTTGATTTCATAGGCAGCAACACGGACTTAGACGCGTAAGTCTCATTGTTTCACGATGCTTTCTGAGGCTGGCGGCCAATGAGATGCTCGGGGGTGACCTCCCATGCCCCCTCGACGATGGATGAGCAATTGGCTCAGATTGCGGCTCAACTGAACGAGGCTGCAGCGTTTGTAACCCCGGAGGTCATTCGCGCTGGCCGCAAGAGTGCGGCCGGCACTGAGTCCTTGGCCGCCATTGAGTACGCCATCAACACGATTGGCAAAGCACTGGTGTTGACAGATCTGAGCATTGATCCGGAGCAGGATGCCGAGGTCCTGCGGGAATTCAGGAAGGGCTAGTCATCACAGATTCCCGCATGAATTGACGATCTGAGCCGTATCGCCGGGTGAGAGCCGATGAACCCCAACGCCAGGTGGTTGATTGCTGTTCAGGGGTATCGGAGATCGTGAGCTCCAAGCCAAGTGGGAGTCCCTCGCCCATGACAGCAAAGGTTGAGGTGGTCTCGCCCCTGGATTCCTCAAGGCAGAGGGAACCTTCCCTGCCAGGCAAGAAGGGGGGATGCGCATGCCCCGTCCTCCATTCCACGATCACGACCAACGATTCCAGCCAGTCACGGCGTTGACGGACCACCGCTCTACGGCGCTCGTGGGGCCCGCAAAGACAAAACTCAGTGGTCCAAAACTCTTGCGTGAGGAACTGGGGACCGAGAGACCAATGCCCAGCGGTCTCAATCTGCATTGATTCAGGGATGTCACGAAAAGCGGAGCGAGCTACTTTCCCCGACCTCAGATAAGTCAGTTGAGCTTCGATCAAGCCGCTCTTTTCAATCACACTGAGGTGACATGGAAAGCGTTCAACTTCTAGTCGATTGGAATCAATGCGAACAAAGATGCTGTCCCACTCTCCACTATTAGCCTTGATGAGATCAGCTTTCGACTGCTGACGCAGGCAGGCCTCTTGTCGCCCATCTAGCAGTGATTGTTCCTCCATTGAATTATCAATGAACTCTTCTATACGGAAAGTGTAGCGAGTTTGATTGGTTGAAGTTGTTGTGAAAAGATGCTGCCCTGTGCCCTCCTGAGGAAGCTTGAGCGTCCCGTCGTTACGTCGAGTGCTGCTGGTCCTCCTGGTGCTGGCAGGGTTTGTTGGCCTAACCCTCCTGGCTCAAGCCCATGTCATACCTCCGATCCGGCAAGCCGTTGGCGCCATGGGTGTTTGGGCACCCCTCGGGATCATGCTGCTGCGCGGAGTCAGCATTGTTCTGCCGGCCTTGCCGAGCACCGCTTACTCCCTCTTTGCGGGAGCTCTACTGGGCTTTAAGACCGGCTTTTTGACGATCGCCGTCACGGATGTCGTCGCTTGTTCCATTGCGTTTGCATTGGCTCGCCACTGGGGAAGAGAGCCTGTGCGCCGACTGGTTGGGAACAAAGCCATGTCTGTGGTGGAGCGTTTCAGCAGCTCCAGGCTTGAATCCAATTTTCTGTTGATGACCGGTCTCTTGATGACCGGGTTTTTCGATTTCGTGAGTTACGGCCTCGGGCTTGCTGGAACCTCCCCGCAGCGTTTCTTCCCTGCCTTAGTCCTGAGTGTCGTCGTGAGCGACCTGCCGATTGTTGCCCTTGGCGCTGGTGTCTTCGACAGCGGGAAAGCCACCTTGATCGCAGCGGTTGTGGGCGTGTTTCTTCTAGCGTTTATCCAGAGCACTGTTCGCCGCCGTTTTGCCGCACTGAAACAGACCAAGGACTAACCGTTTTTATCCATGGCCTCGATGGACCCGATCAAGCACTCACTGGAATCCTCTTTCGAAAGTGAGAAGCTCGTTCGTCTCATCAATGACTGCACGGACCTCGAAGAGCTCCGGGAGATGGCTCTACTGCTTGTCCAACAGCTCGCCCAGCAAAAAGCGGCACGGGCTTGGATGGCCACCCGTGCCTCTGAATCAGAAAATTCCAAATTGGAGATGCTTGCCGAGCTGATTCGCCGCTCCCAAGGCGAGGCTTCTCAGCCTGATGAGCCCTGAGGATCGAGATCCTGGAGCACCAAGCCAGATCACCGTCTCGAGCACGGATCACACGTTTTAAGGTCTGGGTCGCCCACGAGCTGCCATGACCTGCTTCGTTCTCTCCCACAACCTGCAGGTTCACTCAGAAGCCTTACCAAGCTTGCCCCCAGCAGTACTGGCGGAAACACTGAAAGCAAGCAGCCCGCACATCAGCGCAGCTGAAGCACTCGAGCACCCCCACTGGCTCGTGCGGATTGATTCAGAGCTCGATGCCACTGCCCTCGCTGTGGAACTGCCTCGCGCCTGGCGTGCCATGCGAGAGACGTTGGGGCATGGCGCAGACCATGAGCTTCTGGCCTTGGGCGGACGCAAAGACAATCCGGGGATGCCGGGATCGCCGCTCCAAGAGGGAAGCTGGGGGGTCGACGTCGTGGAGACGCCGAATGGAGACGCATTCCTCAAGACCATCAATTGGGACGGACTCAAAGCAGGCCGTCCCGCTGATGGAGTGTTTGAAGCGAGGGGCTAACCCTGCTTTTTACGGCTCCGGCGACGGGGCTTGGCTTCGGTCTGAGTCACGGCTTCGCTGGATTGCTCAGGCTCGTGGGAGGCGCCGCTCGCCAGTTGGAGCTGGGAATGGTGTTGCACCCCAATGACGGCGGAGCCGTTCTGCCGCATGGCGCGCATCGCCTGGGAAAGCGCAGTGACGGGAACGCGGACTTGACGGGGAGTGGCCAGTGACATGCCGGTGCCAATGGCCGTTGTCACAGTCAGAGCATTGGTGAGTGACGGGCCCATGGGTTCCTTCTGTTGACTGGCCTAAGGGTGCCGGGGTCCCGTCGGCGAAGCCAGCCCGTAGACAGTTCTTAACGAGGGCGCGGCCCGGGCCCCTGAGGCAGCAAAGTCGACGCTGTGTTCAACGTCTGCGCGCGTCGCAGGTTGCATCGGTGAGTCGCTTCAACAACATCCACCTGGGCTTGTCGCACGAAGAGGCTCTGCGCATCCTCACGCTTCCTGAGGCAGAGCTTGACGCCGCTAGCGACTACTACATGGCGGCATCTCACCTGATCAATTTCCCTGGAGAGAGCTCCGAGTCAGCCCTGATCGCTCTGCTCAAGAACCCCAGCGACGAGCAATCCACCAGGCTCGCGCAACGCAAGGCGGTGGAAGTCCTGGGTCACCTCAAGGCTGAGCAAGCCATCCCCGTCATCGGCGATTGCTTGAACAGCGACGACATCTACCTAGTCGAGAACAGCGCCTGGGCACTGCAACAGCTCAACTGCCAAGACCAGGCTGTGCATCAACGCCTGATCGCACTACTCAAGGATGAAACGCAGAACAGGCGGGTCGTCATCCAAAGCCTGGCCGGCCTTGGGGTGAAAGAGGCCGCTCCCAGCATCAGACCATTGATCGAAGACCCGCAACCAGGAGTCCGTGGCGCCGCACGAGCGGCCATGGCTCAATTGATTGACGAGAGAGAACATCTTGAGGCCATCGAGAATCACCTGGTGCTGCCAAACCAGATGGACCGTCAGGCAGCCATCCAGGATCTCATCGATGCCCATTCGCTCGAGTTGCTGCCGAGTGTGCTGAAAGCACCGGTCTCTCCAGCCTTTCGCTCAAGAGCCCTCAAAGCCCTTTGGCCGGAAGGGGCAAAAGAGTGTATGGGACTATCGCTGACCAAAGCAATCGACGCACTGTTGCAGGACGAGCCAGAAGATCTGGTCCTGGTGCATCGATACGACAAAGCTCCAGAGGAGTCATTCCTGCTACAGGAATTTTTTGGCACGGACTTCAGCCGTTGTTATCTCGCGCTTCAAACCCTGAAGGGCCAATCTGCAAAGAGCCTCTGGCCATTGATGCAGCAGCGTTGGGAGGAAGAAGCACATAACGACTATGGAGCCCACTATTTCTTTATCCACCTGTTTCGAGAACTGGTGGATTGGCCCGAGGCTGCCTTGAGCGTGATTGAGCACTGGTTGCTGGATGCAGCCGACACGCTGCGTCCGCAGTTCATGAAGTCCAAGCCCGCAGCAATTTTGACTCTGGCAACAGTTCTGCCCAAGCGATGCCGTGAAGAGCTCGGGCGTTGGACTAATCCCGAGCAGACGCCGTTTTGGGAAAGCCGCTATGCGGCACTGATGGCGATGGATCAACTTGGACTGCAACCGATCCACAGGAACGATCCGAACCCATTTGTCACGGCAAGGATCGATTCGTTTAACGACTGATCTCGCAGTAACGGGTCTGGCTTGAGCCGCGTGAAGCCCAGTACTGCACAAGCTTCTCGCCGCCTGGCCTGGGCACGCTGGCCGTGGCCCGGAGGATTTTGAAGGCGCGATTCGGTCCCATCGGCCAGTTCCCAACGGCCTCCACTGTGCGGATCGAGCCGCCAATGGCCTCTAAACAGCGCTCAAAACGCTCCAGTTGAGCCTGATCCACCGTTTCAAAAATGAAATCCGTTCCCAAGCAAATCAAATGTTGGGAGCGAATCCATACCCGCAACTGGTTCTCGGATGGAGAAACCGGCATGAGATACCCCCTGACGACTAGTCGCTCAGGCCAACGAGCCAGTCATCTTGAAGATGGTCGGCAAGAAAAGCCAAACGCTCAAATTTGAGTAATCCATGCTCTGAGCCCCAAACCAACTGATCGGTCTCGGGGTCAAACCCACGATCGCGACTCGACCAGGAGGTCTGATCGACGAAGACCTCGCTTACGAGATAGGTGGGCTTGCCATCACGAGGGACGAAGCAGCCTTTGCCTGGCTCAACCGAGCCCTGATAACCCTGCTGAGCGTCACCCTTGAAATGCATCGAACAACCGCAGCGCGGTTGCAGGCGATCGCTCTTGATTTCGTTGAGGAGTGAACGGTGTTGCGGCGCACCCGCAACACGCTCGGGGTTACTCAGACCAAAGTTCTCCACCACGTGGACTCCGGCTTCGCCTTCCCGCAAGCGGTGAACGCCCTGGCGGTACGGGCGCCAAGGATCGTGGTCATAACTTTGCTCGGAATAGAACCCCGGGCCCTGAAACACCTCCCAGGGAAGCGGTAAAAAGAAAATATTGATGTGAGCAAACTTGCTGGGGTCAGCCTGCGCCTGATCGCGGTTGCTGTAGTGACCGCAGAGTGTGCGGGCGAAAAGAAGCGACTCGTGCATCAGAGCGACAGACGCCTGACTTCAGAAGCAAAAGATGTTTGCAGGACACCCGAGCCCTCTGAGGTACGCAGAACAGAGGAGCGACAGCGCACATGTTCAGAAACGAACCAGATGCGCTCTTCAGCGATGGACTGGCCGTACTTTGTGCTGAGCACAAAGGTGCCGTCCGAGAGAAAGCGGTAGGTCGAGATCGCCTGCTCGGCCTCGGCGTAACCAACACTGCGCAGTAGGCTGCCGCTGCTTGGATCAGCAGGGACCGGCACCAAGACACAGGAACCACTGGAGACCTCCGAGGGATCATCCGGCTCCCAGTCACTCTCCGCACTCCATTCCATTTGGAACGGAGACTGAATCAACCCAGGATCCTGGGAGGTGGACTCAAGCAGCTCAACAACCTGCGGATCGGCGGGGGAAAGGCGCTCGATCTTGATCTGGCTGAGAACCTCTTCAAACTGCTGAAAAGCCAGGGAATGGCCACTGCGCATTGAGCGCCAGGTCCCTTCGCTGCGCTCGACGAACGTCGCCAAATCCATTCAAGTTCGGCGCTCAGATGCGCTCATCAAAGCTGGAGGCCGAACCGCCACGTGCACTCTGCACCATGTGGACCATCGACTCAACCATCATCGACATCGCCGATGCCGACTGGGAACCAGAGCCAGGGGCCTTGGCTTGAAGGCTGGACCGCTGGTCACGATGACGCTGAGAGTTCGAGGGCATCAGAGTTGGATCGTGAAACGCCGGTAAGCAAAAAGCCCGGAAGGCAACCTTCCGGGCTCAATCATCCTCCAGAAGCCCGCTGGACCGGGGCTTGAAGCGTCAAGGATTAAGTGTTCGCAATAGAAAGGATGCGACCACCACGGCGCTGAATCCCTTGGATGGCCGTGCTCAAGGAGCTGTAGGGAGCTGTGCTGGTCTGCACCGAACGACGGCGTACACCAACCGGAGCGGCAGTGGTCCACTTGATCGTGAAGCGCTTGCTGTCTCGGCCGCCAGGGCCAGGAAGCTTCGGCCCAGCCGCTGGTGCAGAGGCTGTACCAATGCTGAGGGTCAAACGGGACTGACTGGAGCCATCGAAGCCGGCAAAGCCGGAATCCATCGCAACTGAACGGGTGTAGCTCAGGTTGCTCTGGCCGACCTGGGTGGATGCCCCACGCATCGAAGGCACATGATCGAGGCCAAAGGCCGCGATGTATTCGTCGCTGAAGGTGTAGCTGTTGATCTCAGCCTCATAACCTTCATTGGCCAGACGCTGAACGTGCTCGCTCAGTTCGGCCTGGCTGTGGGGTGCACGGCCCAGCAGGTGCTTGAAGTTGAGTTCAACGAATCGGTAGGGACCGTTTTTCTCGAGGAACAAGCGCCGGTAGGTGTCGGACTGGGCAAAGGCCGTCACCAGACCCTGCACCGTGAGGTCTCCATTCAAATAGAGGCTTTCCGCTGACGCGCAGCGCTCCTCGTCCATCAGGTGAGCATTGCCAAAGACCTGGCGATAGGCGGCACGAATTACGGCGGTGGAATCAGTCATTCGAAGGAAGGGGTGGAGTTTTCAATCGCTATTGCCGTGATCAGAAATCGATCACATCACCTCAGTGATCGAGACAATCTGTCCACCACGTCGGTGGATATAACCCAGCTGAGAAGTCATGTCCTTGCCAGACACCAGGTAGCTGGCATTCGGGGTGCGCTGGCGACCACCTGCCGGCTGAGCCTGAACGACGATCCGGTAGCGCTTGCCAGTGGGCTCAGTCGTACCCGAGGCGGCGGCGACGCGGTTGATGCGTTGGGTCGTGGAGCTCCAATTGCTGGGGACACCGTTCGTGGCCACCGATGCGACCAGGCTGGAGGCGGACTGAACCGTGTCGCTGGCGGCGTAGCCCTGGGACAGGGAGAGATGACGGTTGAAGGCCACCTGGGAGCGACCAGCTTCCGTTGCAATGCGTTGGTAAGGAATCGTGTCCTCACCGAAGGTCAGCTGATATTCAGCGGAGTCGAGGTAGCTGTTGATCTCGGCCTCGTAGCCCTCGTTGGCGAGGCGCTGAATGTGCTCACTGACCTCAGCTTGGGACGTGGGGGCACGACCAAGGAGATGCTTGAAGTTCAGCTCGACAAAGCGGTAAGGAGCGTTGCTTTCGAAGAAGCGACGGCTGTACTCCGCAGAGAGCGCAATGGCTCGAACAAATTCACGGGTGCTGGAGACGCCCTCGGTGAACTTGCTTTCTGCCGTGAGGTTGCGCTCACTCTCCATCAGGTGGGGGTTACCCATCACCTGGCGGTAGGAGGCGCGAATCAACGCCTGGATCTGGTCGGCGGAATCACCAGGCGTGCGTGCAAAGACTTCCTGTTCCCGCTGACCGAGGCCAAATCCGACATACAGATCACCGCGCATCGGAGCGCTGTCGCCGCCATCGGAGAGGGCGCGCTTCACAGCAGCAAAGGCGGTGCGTGCGGTGCCGGTGCCCGAGAAGCCACCAGCACCGCCAGCACTCCGGTAAACCTGAGCGGGGACCTTGATGACAAGCCGGTTGCCCTGGGCGAGGTTCCCGAGTAGCTGGCTGCTGGCGCCAATGGCCGTATCGCTACCGGCGAAGTTTTGCTCGAGGACGGCAATACGGTTGAAGCTAGCCTGGGGCATCCCTGCAGCCGAACCCCAACTGCGGGCGTAGGGAACCGTATCCTCACCGAAGGCGGCGAAGTACTCGTCGGAATCCAGGAGTTGATCGATCGCGGCGTCGAAACCGCCACTGGCCATCTGGGCCACTTGAGCGGTGATCTCCGCCTCGGTGGAGGGACCGCGGCCCAGCAGATGCTTGAAGCTCAGCTCCACAGAGCGATGGGGGCCAACCGCCTCGAAATAGCGGGCGCGATAAAACTCGGATTTCGCCAGCTGACGAACGAACTCACGCACCGTGATTTCGCCTTGGCGCAGACGGGACTCCGCGCTGATGCAGCGCTCGCTCTCCATCGGCTGGACATTGCCAAACACTTGGCGATAGGCCGCACGAATCACGACGGCGAGGGCCGTCTCGTCATCCGGAGCGAACTCGTCACGGGCGGGCGAGAGATCTTGATTACGGAAGGAGCCGTTGGTCAGCACCGCGTCACCGGCGGGCATGCGCGTACGGCTGTAGGAGACCGGACCCTCGATCAGCTGGGTGGCACCAAAGCCGAGGGAATTCGAACGATTGGCAGACATGGGAAGATTGGATGGGGAGATGCTTGTTCAGAAGGCAGGTGTCGCTCCCTGTGATGACTGGGCAGTTGGCGCTGCTCAGTCATCCAGCTTTTGGTGGCCCTCGCCCCTTAAGCGAGGGCCTGACGATCAGCTCACAGGAGTGATGCTGGCGATCTTTCCGCCCTCGCGGTGGATGCGCTTGAACTGCTCGGAGAGCTTGTCGAAGGGCACGTAGTAGACGCGGTTGCCGCGGGTGTAACGGGACACGCGACGCACGTTGTTCGCGCTGTAGGCCGTGACCTCGACACGGAAGGTTTTGCCTTGGTCGGACGCACCCACGCCAAGCCGGGTAGCTGCGTCGGCGAGGTTCTTCGAAGGACGGAAACTGAAGCCCTGGGACTCCACCGAAGAAGGAGGAACAACCGCCATGGGGCGGTTCTGGTAAGCGGCGCCGCCCAACTTGCTGGAGATGCCGGCCAGGTCACCCTTCAGGCTGCTGCTGCTGTTACCGCGCAGAAGCTGGAAGCTCCAGGTGAATTCCTGCATGGTCCCGCAGCTCTCGGTCTTCCAACCGCGCTGGTAGGGAACGGTCCACTCGCCGAAGGTGTTCTGGTAGTCGTCCGAATCGAGGAAGCTATCGATGTCGGCGTCGTAGCCCTTGGCATCCAGGCGCTCGGCGTGATTCCGCATTTCCTGGAAATCAACCGGAGCGCGGCCCAGCAGGTGACGGAATGCCAGCTCGATGTAGCGGTAGCGGGGGCAAGCGTCGAAGAAACGGGCTTTGTAGAGCTCGCTCTTGGCAATGCTGCGCACGAATTCACGCACGCTGATTTCGCCGAGCTTGAACTGAGATTCAGCGACGAGCTGACGCTCGCTCTCCATCACGTAGGCATTGCCCAGGACCTGCTTGTAAACAGCCGTGATGATCTGTTCTTTCTTGGCGTCGTCATCGCCGGGGATGAGCTCGAGGGGAGCTTCACTCTCTTGAGCGAAGCGCTCAACCCCAAGGAGAGAGGCAGGACCGAAGGGCATGGGCTGCGGACAGAATCAGCTGACTCATCCTCAGGGCAAAGAAAACCCAGGGCCTGCTGCCTTCATAAAGCTCAACCAATTGTTTCTCAATGTTGCGTGACTCAACGAAGCCTTAGGCCTCGAGGCTGGTCCGCGTCGTCTCGCGGGTCAAGGGGTTCCAGGTGTCCAACTCCTTATATGGCCTCGACAGCAGTGCAGAGCGCTCTGAGTCGAGGCCCACGCAACCCGAAAAATCAGCACCGGCGAGGGTCTCAGCGCCCTCAAGCCGGGCGGAGCTCAGATCAGCGGCCCTGAAATCGGCAAAATCCAGCTGACACCCCGAGAAGCTGGCGCCCACACAGGACGCCCCCCGCAAAACAGCGTGACGCAGGTCAGCGCCGACCAGGCGGACGCCATCCAAGAGCGACCCACTGAGGTCCGCACCGCTGAGATAAGCCCCCATCAGATTGCAGCCACGCAGATCCAAGCCGCGAAGGTCCGCACTGTTGAGGAAGGCACCGTTCAGCTTGGCGCCAGGACCAACAGCCCCAGACGAGCGGTGGTCAAACCCCTCAGGGAAGCGCGTGAACACATCAAAACGCGCCAAGCGCAGGTCAGCACCATCAAGGTCACAGGCGCTGAGATCAGCCCCGCGCAAATCGATCCGGCAGAGGACAGCTCCCCGAAGATCCACTCCAGCGAGGTCCCGCCCATTCCAATCAGCACCGCGAGCATCCAGAGGCGCACCAGAACCAACCGTTGGCAGCAGGTCTTCAGGGGGCTGCCACTGCAGAAGGTCAAGCACTGGTTTCAGTGTGGTGAGGGCGGAACGCTAAGGACTCCCAAGAGATCAGGAGTGGCGCAGGGCCGCCAAAGCGACAGTCAGCAACACACGGGTGATCTCGACCCCGCCAACGATGGCGACAGCAAGCCACACCTTCAGCGCCCAAGCGGGAGGCTGACCATTAACCCAAGCCTCTGAAACCTGCCCAGACAACACATTGAAAGTCGCATTCGGCGACGGGGCCCGCTTGGCCATCACATCGCGCCAGTCCGCGCCGTAGCGGGGGAATTGCTGATAGATCGGCAGCTCGCCAGTGGCACGACCAGGCAAGACCCTGGAGCGCTGGGAGGGGACCAGATCCAGGCCAAAGTTCGAGAGGTATTCGTCGCTATCCAGCAGCTGGTCCACAAAAGCGGGGAAGCCCTGCTCCGCAATCACAATCGACCAGCGCAGACGCTCTGCGTTGGAATACACCTGACGACCAAGGACACGACCAATGACCTGGTCGATCATCCGGTAATTCGAGTTGCACTGGTAGTAGTCGCTGATGAAGCGATCAGACAGAAGCAACCCACGAATGAAGTCTTTGGCAGTAATTGCCCCGTTGAGATATTGAGACTCTAAATAAGGCTCTCGATCAACCTTTAGAGCATGAAAGAAGATTTGCTTATACGACTTTTCAATCAGAGCCCTGCGCGCGTCTTGATCAAAGGTGGCGCCACTACCCTGCGGGGAAGCCGTCAGAGGAACCCGAGAGTTCTGGGTGGAATAGGGGGCTTCCAGGAGGGGAAGAGCCATTAACCATCACTACGCTGCGGCCATAGTGCAATAGGCCACAGCCGGTCCCAGAGAAACCTTCTTAGCTCTTTACAGAGGCCCCAAACAGCAGTTCACGTAAATTATCAAAAGAGTCCTGAAGCAAGGCTGTGACTGGGGATTGGTCGTACAGCACTTCAAAGGCTGCCCTTGAGTTCGCACTCAACTGGCTCAAGGCATAAGCGAGTCCTTCTGTCGGAACGCCCATAAGCCCGTAGAGCGCGTTCAAGGCGTCGATGGATGGCTGATCAGTGAAGCGAGGGCGTGCTGCGGCAACGGCATAAATCACCACTCGAAAAAAGTTCTCACAATCACGCCAACACGCCTCGGCACGCTCAGGACTGGCCAAGGCCCCACCGTCAATGAACAACTCCGGATGCTGCGAAGCTAACGCAGCACGGGCCTCGCGGACACAGGGCTCGACCAAACGCCTGAGCGCCAACAACTGCTCAGGGGGGAGGCTGGAATGCACAGAAAATTGAATCAGCTCAGCATCATTGAGCTGACGCTTACTGCTATTGGCCTCAATGAGAACTTGATGAAGCTCAGCCGGGAGATCGTTGAATAGGTCAGGATTAAAAACCTTGGCCCGATGGATCAGAGATTGCAGATCGGAGTTGCCGTCAGCCATCCGTGCCTCTCGAAATACAGGGCCCAGGCAATCGTGCCAATCAGACCAGGGCAATGCTCGAGAGCCAAGGAGGCAAGGTTCCGAGAGACTCCAAGGTTCAACAGAATCTCAGTGAACTCTTCGTTGGTTTGAACAGTCTCAGGACGAATGGCAGAGCCGACCACCCAGGTCAACTTTGTCGCCTCCAAGTTGCCACCAGAATTCTCACAAGCCAGGAAAAGATTGGCTTTATTACCTTTGACAGTGGCCTCGTCTTGCCACATTTGAATATAATCTTCGCGCAAATCGATCCGTAGGACTTCGCCGTCCCGATCAAACCGCAACTCCCTCTCGCCACCAGACAGGAGACGAAGCCGGTCGATCTCGGAATCAAGCAGGCGCTTCATGTCTCAACCGAGAGTCCGCCAAGACAGATTAATTCCAACTGGCCGGCACCTCTTGACTCCAGTCGCAAAGCTTTTCAAAACGGAATGGTCCAGCAATTGAACCCCAAAGATGCTCATGGGTCACCGGGTCATAACCGCGGTCAATAGTTTGCATCGCCTGAGGGGTCAACTCAAACTCGCTCAGCAGATAGGAATCACGGCCCTTACGAAAGACCTTGCAATTACAACCCGGCTCAACTTTTCCAATAAATCCTCCATTCGCCTGATCAACCCAATAGGTGCAACCAGACAGCAGCCTTAAATCAGCCTCAGCAAGCTCGGCAAGCCTTGCTGGCTCCTCAACAGCACCGTAAAAACGCTCAGGGGACTCAATTGCAAAATTTAAAATAGAAAGCTTCCCATCCTCAAGATAACCGGGCCGCAGAACTCTGACACGATAAGGTTCATTTGGGGCAATCGCATAAGCCTGCTCAAGCAGAAGGCTATGGGCCTGAAGATGAACAACCGGACGAATCCGGACAAGGATATTTCCGTACAGCGGTGGATTCTCAAATGCCTGAGCTTGGTTACTAAAGCTGCCCGACAGCATTCGCGTTAGCGCACCGGCAAGGTTTGTCACTTGACTGAAATCGATAACATGAGTTTAACACTATATTGATCTAACAAAGCCTCCAAGCGAAACAATCCAAGGCCAACGCGCTCTACTTTGATTCCAAAAGCTTGCGTCTTGCTCTAAAGCCGATACCATCCAGCCAATTCCAGATCTCCTCACATGTCGGCAGGATCGTCAGCCAACCCTGAGGCCCGTTCTCGATCCGACGTGCTTGCATCGTTGAGCCAAAGCCTGGAAGCACTGAGCGCGATCGGCGAATCCCTGACCTTTCGCCTGCTTGAGCTTGAACAACGGCTCGGAGCTCTCGAAAACAAAACCAGTGAACTGGCCGAAATCCAGCCAACGGAAGGCCTAAACCAAGACACCGCCGCAACGCTGGAGTGCACCGAGCGCCGCATTGCCCGGCTCGAAGAGTTACTGACCAACCCGAATCGAATCCAACCGACACACTCCGAAGCTCTCGAGGCTGATCAAAGCGAAGAGGAATTCATCGAGGACAATCCATTCCCCGATGAGGTTGAACAACCCTTTATGGATGAGTTCGCCGCTTGAGCAACACGACCAGACATCCTGGCCAGATTGCACTAGTAACCGAATAAACGAAGCCTGAAGTCAGCGACTTGTGCTGCCACTTTCGGGTGGCTCAAAAAGAAAGGATGATCAGAACAGGCCTGGATCGCTAGTTCTTTCTTCTCTTGCAGGCTCAGATTGTCATGAGCTCCAGTGCTCGCGTGACGCTTGAACGCAGCATCGAAGACCATTCCGAAGCTATCGGCGTTATCAAAAAGTTCGCCTGGCTTATCGGGAATGCTGATTGGCATAAGTACCGTTGGACCGAGCGAAAATATTGAATTGATGAATGCCAGGACCCAGATTTGAACTGGGGACACGGCGATTTTCAATCGCCTGCTCTACCAACTGAGCTATCCCGGCCCGTCGCTCGCGCGACGCGTTGATCTTAGATCACAGCCGCCCTCTCCCAGGGCTTCGGAGCGAGGGACTCAGGCCTGAGGCATGGCCCGCAACATGGACACCAGCGTCCGATGGGCGTCCTCACTATCGGTCAGGGTGTGGTCAAAGCGGACTTCCACACAGGCGCCATCAACCTCAAGCTCCATCACCTCGGGACGCACAGCCAGCATCCGAGCCGAGACCGGTGCCTCGACACCGCCGTAGTGACGCGCATAGGCGAGAACGGCTTCGGCATGGTCGTCATTCATGTGCTTGCAAATCCGATCGCTCACGGCGGGAGTGAGAGGGTCAGCGGACATCGAGGCACAGCTGAAGGCAGGCTGATTCTGCCCCCTTCCCTAGGCCCCTGCGAACCGCTGCCACAGCAGAAGTCCCAGGCGGACACCGGAGAAGCCGACATACCCCGCAAGAACCACGAACAACGCAATCGAGAGCCAGGAGGCGAGGCGTTCCTTCACGGGGGGCAGACAGCAGAGAGCGCCAGTCTGGCCATGCCCGAGGCCGCGCTGCACTGGGGCCGGTTCAGCACCGGAACCCCCAGGATGCGTTGACGGATCAGCCGCCACTGGGGATTGCGGGCCCCACCGCCCAAGCTGATCACCCGCTGAACCGGCTCAGCGCCCAGGCGCTGCAGGGCCGCCCAGCCCTGGGCCTCAATCCGCGCCAAACCCTCCAGCAATCCCTGCAGGTAGAGCGCATCGCTGATGGGCCGGGGCTCCAGGACCGGCTCCAGGGTCGGATCGTCCACCGGGAAGCGCTCGCCGGGCCGAGGCAGGGGCCGAAGCGCCAGGCCGCTGCTGGAGCGCGGATCAATCTGACGACTCAACTCAACGAGGAGGGCATCGGAGAAGAACTGGCGCAGGACCCCAGCCCCGGCATTGGAGGCGCCCCCCACGAGCCACCGGCCCGCCACCCGATGGCAACTGATGCCCGGTCCCGCTAGCGGTTGCGCCGCAAATTGCTTGAGCACCAAGGTGGTGCCGAGCACCGTCACCCCATCACCGGGCTGGGGATCAGCCGCCAGGACCGCGGCATTGGCATCGGTGCTGCCCGCCACCACCTGGCACGGGGCCGGTAACCCCAGGGCGCTCCGGGCGTTCTGCGAGAGGGGCCCAAGGACCGCGCCGGAGCGCACCACCTCCGGCAGCGCCGCACTCCAGGGTTGCTCAGCAATGGCGCCTTGCCAGCACTGCCGGCCCAGGTCCCATCCCAGGCGGAGGTTGTTGCCTTCCTCGCCGAAGCGCCAGTCCCCAAGCAACCACCCGCTCAGCCAGTCGGCCTGATGACGCATCAGGAGGGAGCTAGAGCCACTCCCCTCGAGCAAGCGCAACACCCGGGCCAGGCTGCCACTGGCACTGGCGGCTGGAGCAGAGGCGCTGCCCGCCAGCACGGCTGCCGCCGAGGCCTGCTCAGGGCAGGCCAGGAAATAGGGCAGGGCCTGGCCCCATGGATCACCATTGGCGGCGCAGGCCAGCACGGTGCCCGAGGTGCCATCGACCGCGACAGCGGCCACCCGATCACGCAGCTCTTGAGGCAACTCTGCGCAGAGGGAAACCACCCCCTCGCGCCAGCCCTGGGGGTCCTCAAAGCAGCGGGGGTAGTTCGCAGATCGCTCCGCCAGGAGGGTGCCGGAGGGATCCATCAGTGCCAGACGCAGGCCACTGGTACCCAGGTCAATCCCTAGGCCCAGGGGCTCACGGCTGGCTGCAATCAAGCGGCGGCAGCTTGCTTGAGGGTGGCAGCGACGGCCTCGACGTTCTCCCAGGGGAGGTTCAGGTCGCTGCGGCCGAAGTGGCCGTAAGCGGCGACGTCCTGGTAGAAGTCTCCGCCGCGCTGCTGGGGCAGGTTGCGCAGGCCGAAGGTGTCGATGATCGCGCCGGGGCGCAGATCGAAGTTCTCCTGAACCAGGGCGGTGAGGGCGTCATTGCTGACCACGCCGGTGCCGAAGCTCTCGACCAGGATGCTGACCGGCTTGGCCACACCGATGGCATAGCTCAGCTGAACCTCAGCCTTGCGGGCCAGACCCGCGGCCACCAGGGCCTTTGCCACGTAGCGAGCGGCATAAGCCGCGGAGCGGTCCACCTTGGTGGGATCTTTGCCGGAGAAGGCACCACCGCCATGGCGGGCATAGCCGCCATAGGTGTCAACGATGATCTTGCGGCCGGTGAGACCGGCATCCCCTTGGGGACCACCGACCACGAACTTGCCGGTGGGGTTCACCAGGAAGCGGGTGCTGTCCTTAGAGGGCTTCAGGCTGAGGTCCGCGGTGGCGGGCTCCACCACATGGCTCCAGAGGTCGGCCGAGATCCGCTCACGGATGGCCTTCTCTTCGCTCACCCCATCGATCTCAGAGATGTGCTGGGTGGAGATCAAGATCGTGTCGATCGCCACGGGCTGGTCGTTCTCATAAACGACGCTGACCTGGGTTTTGCCGTCAGGCAGCAGATAGGGGAGGGTGCCGTTGTGGCGCACCTCAGCCAGGCGCCGCGAGAGGCGGTGGGCCAGGCTGATGGGGAGCGGCATCAGCTCCGGGGTCTCGTTGCAGGCGAAACCAAACATGATTCCCTGGTCACCCGCACCGACCAGATCCAGGGGGTCACCGGCGTGGTCATCGGCCTCGTTCACGCCCTGGGCAATGTCCGGTGACTGCTGATCCAGGGCCACCAACACCGCACAGCTATTGGCATCGAAACCACCTGCGCGAGCGCCGGAATAGCCGATCTTTTCGATCACACCGCGCACCAGGCCGATGTAATCGACCTTGGCGGTGGTGGTGACCTCACCGGTAATCAGGCAAAGCCCGGTGTTGACCACGGTTTCGCAGGCCACACGGGACGCTGGGTCCTGAGCCAGCAGGGCGTCCAGCACCGCATCACTCACCTGGTCGCAGATCTTGTCGGGATGACCTTCGGTCACCGACTCCGAGGTGAAGACGTAACGACTCATTCCCGAGTGAAACCACTAATGCGTAGGGGCCAACTTAGGGGAGCGACGCACGCTCAACTCACTCCAGGCATGCACCAACGGATGTGGCTCCGCCAAGGGCGGTGGCGTGCGCCAGGCCGCTGTGTAACCCAGCGCCAAGGGATGGGGAATCCCTGCAGCGACGGCCATGCGCAGATCACTGTTGGCGTCGCCGATCAGGGCGCAGCGGCGCGGTTCAACGCCGAGCTCCGCGCATAGCCCGTGGACCGCCGCCGGGTCGGGTTTGCGCGGTCGATGCTCGGCGCTCCAGAGCCCGCAGAAGTAATCCCGCAGTCCATGGGCCCTGAGGAAGTGCTCAATGCCGGCCATGTCGTCGTTGCTGATCACAGCGCAACGCACCCCGGCCAGTCGCAACTGCTCAAGCCAAGGCAGAAGGCCTTCGGTCGTCGCGCTCGTGGGCAGCGGGGCATCCGTGGAGCGGCGGGCATCCACGGCATCAGCCTCGGCAAAGACCCGCTCACTCAGGGCCAGCGCCTCGGGCCAGCCCAGACCGACCTGAACCAAGGCGGTGGCCGTCGCGATCAGGTTGTGATCGCGGCTAGCCACCGCCGTGATCCCCGCGGGACAGACGGAATCGGCACGCAGGCCATAGGCCCGTTGCAGCAAATCCTTGAGCGGCTCACGCCGCTCGGAGCTGACCAGCTCCAGACAGAGAAAAACCCTGGCTTCCGCCAGGGTGAGTAGCTGGGGCTCACTGATGCTGAGGGTGCCGTCCTTGTCGAACAGCACCGCATCAATGGCTCCAAGCTCCGTGCCACGCAACAGGAGCTCAGCCATGGCTCAGCTTCACTCGTAAGCCATTTCGCCGTCTTCAGCCTGCTCAAGCAGCATCTGCTTGTAGCGAGCGGCCATTTCCTCAGCCTTCTCGAAGACCTTCTGGGGATCGGTGAGCATGTCACCGGGCTCGGGCTCGAGGGCTTTGGTCGAGAGGGAGATACGACCACGCTCGGCGTCGAGGTCGATGATCATGACCTTCATCTGGTCATTGACATTGAGGACCGTGTGAGGGGTCTCAATGTGCTCGTGGCTGATCTCAGAGATGTGCAGCAGGCCGCTGACACCGCCGATGTCGATGAAGGCGCCGTAGGGCTTGATGCCGCGGACGGTACCGATGACCACTTCGCCCACTTCCAGGCGGTTCATCTTGCGCTCCACCAGGGCGCGGCGATGGCTGAGGACGAGGCGGTTGCGCTCTTCGTCCACCTCAAGGAACTTCAGGGGCAGGAACTCAGCAACCAGCTCTTCCTTGGGCTTGCGGGTGCTGATGTGGCTGCCGGGGATAAAGCCACGCAGACCTTCCACACGCACCAGTGCACCACCACGGTTGGTGGCAAACACTTCGCTGTAGATGGTGGCGTCTTCCTTCTGCAGCTGACGAACACGCTCCCAGGCGCGCTGGTACTCGATCCGGCGGATGGAAAGGGTGAGCTGACCGTCCTCGTTCTCTTCGCTGAGGATGAAGAACTCGCGCTCTTCGCCGGGCTCGAGCACGTCGCTGATGTGCTCAACACGGTTGATCGACACCTCCTGCATGGGCATGAAGGCGGCGGTCTTGGCGCCGATGTCAATCATCGAGCCCTTGGGCTCGATGGCGAACACGGTGCCCTTCACCACGTCGCCAGGCTTGAAGTTGTAGTCGTACTTGCTCAGCAGCGACGCGAACTCATCCAGGGTGAAGCCAACGCCGTCGAGATCACGGGCCACAGCACGGCTGCTGGGGTCGTCGGCGCTAGGCACCTCTTCCGGAATATCCAGATCGAGCTCAGCAGCAGCATCAACCACGTCTTGATCGACAGCCTCAACGGCCACGTCGGTCTCGCTGGTGTTGAGATCGGAAGGGGTCACGGTCATGGAGAGTCGGCGGACTGCCCGAGGCAGCGCGAAGGAACCGATGCGTCAGCCGCCACCGACGCAGGGGAATCCAAAACTATAGAGGTCAGCTGCGGACGGGCCCTTCAGGCGTCTCTAACCAACCGCTGCCAAGGATTTGCCCTTGGGCTTGCGGTTCAGACCGTCCAAGGTGGCAACGAAATCGGCAACGCTCTGAAACTGGCGGTAGACCGAGGCAAACCGGATGTAGGCCACATCGCTCATCCCCGCCAGGTGCTGCAGGGCTAATTCGCCGATGTCCTTGCTGGAGACTTCGCGGCCCGTGCGGCCCTGAAGCTCCAACTCCAGTTCATCGACGACCAGCTCAAGACGGCTGGGCTCGAGCCCGGTTTTATCGCAAGCCCGCAGCAGACCATGCAGCAACTTGCTGCGGTTGAAGGCCTCACGATTGCCGCTGCGCTTCAAGACCGTGATCGGCGCCGTCTCCACCCGCTCGTAGGTGGTGAAGCGGAACTCGCAATTCAGGCACTCCCGACGGCGACGCACACTCCGGCCGGTGTCCGCGGAACGCGATTCAAGAACGCGGCTATCGGTGTGCTGACAGGAGGGGCACTGCATGCCCGAGATTCCGCCCGAGAAGATGCTCAAGTTTAGACAGAACAATTGCCTTTGAGAAGGGCTGCCGCAACTTGGGTCTTGCCAAGCAACAGGCCAACTCCCTGGTCGAGCCCATGAGACTCAGGTGTCAATCAAGATCACGCCAAGTCGAAATGAGATTGCCTTAAAGGAAGCCACGGCGTTCAAGCAACAAAAAACCCCCGCTTTTGGCGGGGGTCGTTGAACTCCTGAGAGTCAAATCACTTGCCGATCTTCGGGGGATCGCGGAAGGCGATCGCGAAGAACAACGTGGAAATGGCTAACGCCAGGATCAGGATGTAAGCAAAGCTTTCCATGAGTTACCTCCGAGGCGCTCAGCTGAGGGTGGTGCCGGCGGGGGGCACGTAGCCCTCCGGCAGACGACGGGTGGAACGGTCTCCCAGTTTCTGGAACAGACCGAACTCAACCTGCTCACCGAGATCGGGGTCGATACCGGCGAACACATCGCGGTAGAGGGTGCGAGCACCGTGCCAGATGTGACCGAAGAAGAACAGCAGCGCGAAGCAGGCGTGTCCGAAGGTGAACCAGCCGCGGGGTGAACTGCGGAAGGTGCCGTCAGAGTGATAGGTCTCACGGTCGAACTCGAAGGCTTCGCCGAGCTGGGCCTTACGAGCCAGGCGCTTCACGTCAGCAGGATCGGTGAAGGTCTGACCGTTGAGGGCGCCGCCATAGACGGTGGCGGTCACGCCGGTCTGCTCGAAGGAGTACTTCGCTTCAGCGCGGCGGAAAGGGATGTCAGCGCGGACGATGCCCTGGCTGTCTTCCAGAACCACAGGGAAGTTCTCGAAGAAGTTGGGCAGACGACGCACCTCGAGATCACGACCCTGGCTATCGGTGAAGGACACGTGTCCGAGCCAGCCGGTGGGCAGGCCATCACCGTTCACCATCGGACCCACGCGGAACAGGCCGCCTTTGGCAGGGCTGTTGCCGACGTAGTCGTAGAAGGCGAGCTTCTCAGGAATCTGGGCGTAGGCCTGTTCCTTGGTGGCACCGTTGTCCAGAGCGGTCTGAACGCGGCGGTTGATCTCGGTCTTGAAGTAACCCTGGTCCCACTGGTAGCGGGTCGGGCCAAAGAGTTCGATCGGCGTTGCTGCAGCGCCGTACCACATGGTTCCGGCCACGATGAAGGCGGCAAAGAACACAGCGGCAATGGCGCTGGCGAGAACGGTCTCGATATTGCCCATCCGAAGAGCCTTGTAGAGGCGCTCGGGCGGACGGGTGGTGATGTGGAAGATGCCGGCAATGATGCCGACGATGCCTGCGGCGATGTGGTGGGCAACGATGCCACCGGGGTTGAAGGGGTTGAAGCCCTCAGGTCCCCAAGAGGGTTGAACCGCTTCAAGGTGGCCGGTGACGCCGTAGGGGTCAGAGACCCACATACCGGGGCCGAACACACCTGTCAGGTGGAACGCACCAAAACCAAAGCAGCCAAGGCCAGCCAGCAGCAGGTGGATGCCGAAGATCTTGGGGAGGTCCAGAGCAGGCTCGCCAGTGCGAGGGTCCTGCCAGATCTCCAGATCCCAGTAGGTCCAGTGCCAGATGGCGGCCAGCATCAAGAGGCCACTAAAAACGATGTGAGCAGCTGCCACACCTTCGAAGCTCCAGAAGCCGGGGTCAACACCGGTGGCACCGGTGATGCTCCAGCCGCCCCAGCTATCCGTCACGCCCAGGCGAGCCATGAACGGCATGACGAACATGCCCTGGCGCCACATGGGGTTGAGCACCGGGTCGGAGGGATCGAAGATGGCCAGCTCATAGAGCGCCATGGAGCCGGCCCAGCCAGCAACCAAGGCAGTGTGCATGAGGTGCACGGCGAGCAAACGGCCCGGGTCGTTAATCACGACCGTGTGCACCCGATACCAGGGCAATCCCATGGGGGTCAGGTCCGAGGAAACAATCCAGCCTTCCGCTTCAGAAAACCGAAATCGGAAGTCAGCGCGATCAGGGTTTGCCAGCGAAAGCCAGCAGACACTTGATCCGTGCTCGCGATCGTAAGGGGTTCAGCTGACGGAACGTTTTGATCGCCGCCGAGCTGAAACGTGCCGTGACGGGAAAACGACGCTGGGGCCCAAAGGCGTGGCCCCACCCGCGGCGGCGCGGTTACAAATCGCAATCCATTCCCTCAGAATGGAGGAATTCCGAACCTCCAGCCATGCCCTTCATTCGTTTTGTTCGCGAGGGGCGGGATGTGGAGTGCTATCCGGGCGAGAACCTGCGCGAGGTCGCCCTGCGCGAGGGACTTGAGCTCTATGGCCTGAAAGGACAGCTCGGGAACTGCGGCGGCTGCGGGCAGTGCATCACCTGTTTTGTTGATGTGGTGGGCGAAAGCAGTCCCGGCAGCCTCAGTGGCCGGACCGCCGTCGAGGAGCAGAAACTGCGCCGCCGTCCCCAGACCTGGCGCCTGGCCTGCCAAACCCTGGTCCAACAATCGGTGCTGGTGCTGACCCGGCCCCAGGTGCGTTTTGGGGACGCCGAGGCGCGCATCGCTGCGGCCAAAGCCAGCCCTCTACCCGCCGGACCCACGGCCTGGCCCGAGCCGGAGCCCCAAGACGAGGACAGCCTGGAATCCGCTGAGGACGCCGAAAGCACAACGAGGGATGAAGAGGCCTGATCAAGCCCCGTTGGCGGTGATACGGTCACCGAGCTCAAGACTTTTGCGATGGAAACCAACGACCTCGGCTTCGTCGCCAGCCTGATGTTCGTGCTGGTTCCGACGGTGTTCCTGATTGTTCTGTACATCCAGACCAGCAGCCGCCAGAGCTGACCGCTCCAGTTCAATGGTTCCGAAAAACCCTGGACGCATCCATGTGGTGCATCCGGGGTTTTCTTTGTCTCAGTTCTGAATCAGCAGCAGAACAGCGAAAACCCCCTAGGGCCTGGAGTCCTAGGGGGTTTCTTCTTACTCGAGTCAGCCGCGACTGCAGGCGGCTACTGACGCCCTTCGGGTTCGCGCACCAGAAGAACCGGCGCCGGTGCATGGACCCTGATGTAGTCACTCACCGAGGACCCGAGCAGACGATCGATATCGACCAGCCCGCGGGCCACCAGGGGACGACGGTCCTGCGAAGCAATCACGACCAAGTCAGCCTTGTGCTCTTCAGCGGCCTGACAGAAGCCGCGTCCGATGTCACCGGTCCCGTGGATCGCCTTCATCTCCACACCAAAGCCGCGGGCGCGCTGGACCGCCTTATCGAGCAACTCGTCGGCAGGGGTTGAACCGCCACGGGACGGCGCGATGTCCTGGCGGCTGATGTGAACGCCGAGCAGGCTGCTGCCGGGCACATCGCGCACTAATTCACAGCCCAGCTTCAGGGCATCGTCGCCAACGCCAGTGCCATCGATCGCCACCATCACGCGGTTGATGTGACGGACATAAAGGTCGTCACGCACCAGCAACATCGGGCGAGTCGAGAGCTGGAAGACGTACTGGCTGGCGCTGTTGCTCAGGATCGACTGGAGCCGGCCCAGGCCCCGCGAGCCCATCACGATCAGGTCGGCATCAAGCTCATCGGCCACCTTCAAGACCGTTTGCTTGGTGTCGCCCTGGCGAATGATCGTGTTGACCTCCGAAGGATTCAGCCCCAGCCGCTGAACGGCTTCAGCAACAATTCCAGCGGCTTTTTGGGAGTGCTCGGCATAGTCCTGACCAGCCTGCTCAGCGACGACATGGAGCAGATTGATGCGGGCCTGACGCACGGTTGGAATGTCGCGCAGCATGCGCACCATTTCCTCAACGTGACCTTTGCCTGAATCGGCGATCAGAAGATTGCGAAACACATCCCAGGAGCGCGTTGGGGCAGCCTATGGCTGAATTGCGCGCAACCTCGACTTGTGCCAGAGACCGTGACGGAGCAGCAACATGACCGCCCCTGGCGCCTCAAGCGCTCGGTCCTGCCGCAACACACCGACCATGCCGGAGTGATGTGGCATGGCAGCTACTTGGCCTGGCTTGAGGAAGCCCGGGTCGAAGCCCTCCGTCAGGCGGGACTGGCCTACAGCGCCCTCTCTGAGCGCGGCCTGGAACTGCCGGTTGTCTCACTGCAGATCGATTACCGCCAAGCCCTCCTTCATGGCGAGCACGTACAAGTTGTGAGCTGGGTTCTGCCGCAACAGGGGGTCAAGCTGCCCTGGCGCAGCCAGTTCATCAAGACGGACGGCAGCGTCGCCGCCGAGGCGCGCGTGGAGCTGGTCCTGGTGGACCTCAGCCAAGGCCCAGGGCAGCGGCGATTGCTGCGCAGGGCACCTGAAGATCTGCGCGAGGCCCTCGCGCAACTCAGGGCAGGCCCAGAACCAGACTCAACCGTCTCGCTATAGTACAGACGTACTGCAGCGATTCAGGTGGGTCAGCTCGTTCATGCCCCCTTCTGCGCCAGCCAGGACCGAGGGCGGACCCTCAGGATCCACTCGGGGGAGACCTCCCGGCTCTGGCGATCGATCTGGAGCCGCTGTCCCGGTGTGGGCCGGCGGCGGCTGGAGCAACTCGAAGTCCTGTTTGGAAGCCTGCATCAGGCTTGGCAGGCAACCGGCCAAGAGCTGGAACACGCCCTGAGCGGAACGCAGATCAACGCCAGAGATCTGCAGCGCATCGAGCTCTATCGCCAACAGCTCGGGCCAGCCCCCCTGAGCGATCCACCCACCCCCAATGAACGGCGTCGGTGGGGCGGCCAGCGCTGCCTCATGCCTGGAGATCCCGCTTTTCCACGGACTTTGGGTGAGATCGATCAACCACCTCTGGCCCTGCATTGGGCCGGGCAAGGGAGCATCTGGGCTCCGCTGCGGCAGCGCCGCGCCGTTGCCGTCCTCGGAACCCGGCGCCCGTCGAAACATGGGCTCGCCATGGCCCAGGCCATTGGCCGAGCCCTAGCGCAGGCGGGATGGCCGGTGGTGGCTGGGCTATCGGAGGGCATTCAGGCGGCGGCCCATCAAAGCTGCCTCCAGGCGGGTGGAACGCCGGTGGCGGTCCTTGGAACACCGATCAATCAGTCATCGCCACGGGGGTTAGCCGGGTTGCAACAGGACATCTCAGCCCAGGGGCTGCTGCTCTCCGAATGGCCTGAGGGGACGGCATCACGGGCTGCCCATTTCAGCTTGAGACAACGCCTGGAGGTGGGCCTGGTGCAGGCCCTGGTCCTGGTCGAATGCCCGCAGCAAAGCGCAGCACTCCACACCGCGGAGTTGGGATGGGCGCAAGGGATTCCACTTTGGGTCGTCCCCGCCGATGCCGGACGCAGCAGTGCGGCAGGCAGCAATCGCCTGCTGGCCAGAGGGGGAACGCCCCTGCTGGATCCAGCGGACCTGGTCAAGCATCTGGGATCTGGGCCGAGGAGCAAGCCAGTTCGGCCGCCGATGCCAAGGGCGCACGCGACGTTGCTGCAGCGCGAGGCGGCCCTCATGGGAGCCCTCGGTCAGGGTGCAACGCTTGAGCAGCTCTCCCATTCACTGCGACTGAGCCCGGTGGGAATCAGTCAACGGCTGCTGCAACTGGAGCTGGCCGGATTGGTACGCAGCGCACCGGGGCTGTGGTGGCATCCCTGCTGAGACAGGGCTTCATAGGCTGATCCAATGGCTGAGATGCTCACGGCTAAGGCAGTGCTGAGCTGGAGACAGGCGATGCTCGGCCAGGGAGGCGAGAGCAGCGCGCTCGATTGGTTGCTCGATCTCAAAGGCGGGCTGCGCTGGCAGCAGTTACAGGCGCTCAGGCTCTACCCCGAATCCAAGATTGAGTTGGAGCAGGACCTCGGCACGCTCGAGCAGATCTGGAATCAACACCTCGAGCAGGCCATCCCCCTTCAGTACCTCGTTGGCCGCTGTCCCTGGAGGGACATCGAACTCGAAGTCGCACCAGGCGTGCTGATCCCTCGGCAAGAAACTGAAGTGCTGGTTGATCTGGCCTTGGACTGTGCCAAGGGGGATCAACTGGGTTCAGCCCCGCGCTGGGCGGACCTCGGCACTGGCTCGGGCTGCATCGCCATCGCTCTGGCGAAGGGACTGCCAAACGGCCAGGGGTGCGCCGTCGATCGTTCTGCCGAAGCGCTGCGGCAGGCAGAGAGGAATGCCAAAGCAATCCTGGGCTCGGCCTGCCTGGACTTCAGAGAAGGTGACTGGTGGGACGCGATCCGAGATCAGTGGGGCCAGCTGGATCTGGTGGTGAGCAACCCGCCCTACATCCCGGCTGCGGTCTGGGCGCAGCTCGAACCTGTGGTGCGTGAGCACGAGCCCGAACTTGCACTCAATGGGGGCAGCGATGGCTTGGAGGCCCTGCGAACCATTGCTGCAGGAGCAGCACTTGGCCTGACGCCAGGCGGATGGCTACTGCTTGAGCATCACTACGACCAGAGCAGGGCTGTACTGGAGTTGCTCGAAGCGGCTGGACTGGTGAATGTGCAGGCCCACAAGGACCTTGAGGGAATCCAGCGCTTCGCCAAGGCGCAGCGGCCGCTCCAACCAGAGCACAACTGGCCATGAACCAATCCCTTGAGGCCGGTCAATTCGCCGCTGAACTGCAGCAAGGCCAAGCCGGGGTCTTCCCGACGGACACCCTGCCGGCACTGGCCACCAGACCAGAGCACGCCTCGCTGCTCTGGACAATCAAGGAGCGGCCTCAAAACAAGCCGGTGATCCTGATGGGTGCTGATGCTGAACAGCTCTTCAGCAACCTGGGGATGACGCCTGAACCGAGCTGGTTGCGGCTGATGGAACAGCACTGGCCCGGAGCCCTGACGCTGGTTGTACCGGCTGAAGGGGAGCGGCTGGAGCAACTCAATCCGGGGGGATCAGCCCTGGGCCTTCGCGTTCCGGCCTGCGAGCAGGCCCGAGAGCTACTGCGATTGAGCGGACCCCTCGCCACCACGAGCACCAATCGCTCGGGAGAAGACCCCTGCACAAGCGCTGAAGAGGTGCAGGCGCGATTCCCCCAGTTGCTGCGCTTGGCCCCCGAACCCTGGCCAGCGCCTTCGGGCCAGGCCAGCACAGTGATTGCACTGGAGCCAGGAGGCGGTTGGCGCTTGCTGCGCGCTGGTGCTGTGATGCCCCAAGAGCTCCTGAGCTAAGCGGCCATGGCTTGGTTGCCCCTCCTACTGGTGGTCCTGCTGAGCCTGCATCAATGGCTGTTTCAGCCCCTGCTGGTGCTCAGCGCTGCTGTGTTTGAACTCAGGCCGCTGCCTTGGCTGATCCTTGCTGGACTGGCCTGGCTACTCGCCGGCAACGGACCGACTGCGAAGCCTTAGCTCAGGCCCCAAACCGCGAGAGAAGCCAAAAAAAAACCCCCGGCTGAGCCGGGGGCGCTTGGTCGTCCCTCAAGGGATGCAAGTGTGCGCGTGATCGCTATGGATCAGCCGAACTTGCCAGAGGTGGAAGCGATCAAGAAGGCGGCGTAGGTCACGAAGTAGCCCACGGTGAAGTGAGCCAGACCAACCACACGGGCCTGAACGATCGAGAGAGCCACAGGCTTGTCGCGCCAGCCCACCAGGTTGGCGAGCGGGGTGCGCTGGTGAGCCCAGACGATGGTCTCGATCAGTTCCTGCCAGTAACCGCGCCAGGAGATCAGGAACATGAAGCCGGTGGCCCAGATCAGGTGACCGAACAGGAACATCCAGGCCCAGACGGCGAGGTTGTTCGAGCCGAACGGGTTGTAACCGTTGATCAGCTGAGAGGAGTTGAGCCACAGGTAGTCGCGGAACCAGCCCATCAGGTAGGTGCTGGATTCGTTGAACTGAGCCACGTTGCCCTGCCAGATGGCGAGGTGCTTCCAGTGCCAGTAGAAGGTGAGCCAACCCACGGTGTTCAGGGCCCAGAAGACAGCCAGGTAGAAGGCGTCCCAGGCACTGATGTCGCAGGTACCGCCACGGCCGGGGCCGTCGCAGGGGAAGGAGTAGCCGAAGTCCTTCTTGTCGGGCATCAGCTTCGAGCCACGGGCATCCAGAGCACCCTTGACCAGGATCAGGGTGGTGGTGTGCAGACCCAGGGCGATGGCGTGGTGCACCAGGAAGTCACCAGGGCCGATCTGCAGGAACAGATCGTTGCCACCGTCGTTGATGGCGTTCATCCAACCGCCCATGTAGGCGGCGCTGGCATTGCTAGCGGCGCTAGCGCCATTGGAGAGGAGTACGTCGAAGCCGTACATGGCCTTACCAGAGGCGGCCTGCACGAACTGTGCGAAGACGGGCTCAACCAGGATCTGCTTCTCGGGGGTACCGAAGGCAACAACCACGTCGTTGTGGACGTAGAGGCCCAGGGTGTGGAAGCCGAGGAACAGGGAGACCCAGCTCAGGTGGCTGATGATCGCTTCTTTGTGCTCGAGCATCCGAGCAAGAACGTTGTTCTTGTTGGCCTCGGGGTCGTAGTCACGGATGAAGAAGATCGCACCGTGAGCGAAGGCACCGCACATCAGGAAGATGGCGATGTACTGGTGGTGGGTATAGAGGGCAGCCTGCGTCGTGTAGTCCTTGGCGATAAACGCGTAGGACGGCATCGAATACATGTGCTGCGCCACCAGGCTGGTCACAACGCCCAGGGAAGCCAGGGCCAGACCGAGCTGGAAGTGGAGCGAGTTGTTGATGGTGTCGTAAAGACCCTTGTGGCCAGCGCCCAGGTCACCAGGGGTGCCGTTGGGGGGGTTGTGAGCCTCGAGGATCTCGCGGATCGAGTGACCGATACCGAAGTTGGTCCGGTACATGTGACCGGCGATCACGAACAGACAGCCAATCGCCAGGTGGTGATGGGCAATGTCGGTCAGCCAGAGGGCCTCACTTTGGGGGTGGAAACCACCGAGGAAAGTGAGGATCGCGGTGCCAGCGCCTTCTGAGGTACCAAACACCTGATAGGCGGTGTCGGGATTCTGGGCGTAGACGCCCCAGTTACCAGTGAAGAAGGGAGCCAGGCCTGCCGGGTGAGGCAGCACGTTCAGGAAGTTGTCCCAACCCACGTGTTGACCACGGGATTCGGGAATGGCCACGTGAACCAGGTGACCGGCCCAAGCGATGGAGCTGAAGCCGAACAGCACCGCGAGGTGGTGGTTTAGGCGGGACTCGGCGTTCTTGAACCAGGCCAGGGAAGGCCGGAACTTGGGCTGAAGGTGGAGCCAGCCAGCGAACAGGGCCCAAGCCGACAGGATCATCATGAAGATGGAACCCTGGTACAGCTCGGCGTTGGTGCGCATGCCGATCGTGTACCACCAGTGGTACACGCCGGAGTACGCAATGTTCACCGGGGAGGAGGCGCCTGCCTGGGTGAAGGCAGTGATGGCGCCTTGGCCGAAGTGAGGATCCCAGATCGCGTGAGCGATGGGACGGACATGCAGAGGATCGGCGACCCACTGCTCGAAGTTGCCCTGCCAGGCGACGTGGAACAGGTTGCCCGAAACCCAGAGGCCGATGATCGCGAGGTGACCGAAATGGGTGGAGAAAAGCTTTTGGTAAAGCTTTTCCTCCGTCATTCCGTCATGGCTCTCGAAGTCGTGAGCCGTGGCGATCCCGTACCAAATACGACGGGTTGTCGGGTCCTGTGCCAGACCCTGGCTGAACGAAGGAAATTTCGTTGCCATTGGGAAAGGTCAGGAGAGGTCAGCCGACCGCAATGATGCGGGCCAGGAAGAACGACCAGGTGGTCGCGATGCCGCCCAGCAGATAGTGGGCAACACCAACGGCACGGCCCTGGGTGATGGAGAGCGCCCGCGGCTGAATGGCGGGAGCAACCTTCAGCTTGTTGTGAGCCCAGACGATGGACTCAATCAGCTCTTGCCAGTAGCCGCGGCCACTGAACAGGAACATCAAGCTGAACGCCCAAACGAAGTGGGCACCCAGGAACATCAGGCCATAGGCACTGGTGGCAGAGCCATAGCTGTTGATCACCTGTGCGGCCTGAGCCCACAGGAAGTCACGCAGCCAGCCATTGATGGTCAGTGCGCTATTGGCAAAGTTGCCATTGGTGATGTGGGAGACGGAGCCGTCAGCATTGACGGTGCCCCACACGTCGCTCTGCATCTTCCAGGAGAAGTGGAAGATGACGATCGACAGGGAGTTGTACATCCAGAACAGGCCCAGGAACACGTGGTCCCAAGCCGACACCTGGCAGGTACCGCCACGGCCGGGGCCGTCGCAGGGGAAGCGGAAACCGAGGTTCGCCTTGTCGGGAACCAGACGGCTGCTGCGGGCATAGAGCACACCCTTCAGCAGGATCAGCACCGTCACGTGAATCGTGAAGGCGTGGATGTGGTGGACCATGAAGTCGGCCGTCCCCAGGGGGATCGGACCGGCGGCCACCTTGCCGCCGACGGCAACCACGGAGCCGTTGAACACTTCGCTCACGCCAGCAAGGGCGTTGGGAGCGGTGCTACCGGCTGCAGCAGCGTGCAGACCCTGGATCCACTGCGCGAAGACGGGCTTCAGGGCAATGGCGGAGTCGCTGAACATGTCCTGGGGACGTCCCAGGGCACGCATGGTGTCGTTGTGGATGTAGAGGCCGAAGCTGTGGAAGCCGAGCCAGATGCACACCCAGTTCAGGTGGCTGATCAGGGCATCGCGAGCCTTGAGCACCCGGTCGAGCACGTTGTCCACATGCTTGGCGGGGTCGTAGTCGCGAATCATGGCGATGGCGGCGTGGGCGCCAGCACCAACGATCAGGAAGCCACCAATCCAGGTGTGGTGGGTGAAGATCGACAGCTGCGTGGGGTAGTCGATGCCGATGTAGGGATACGCAGGCATCGCGTACATGTGCTGAGCAACGATGATGCTCAGCGAGCCCAGCAGCGCCAGGTTCACAGCCAACTGGGCGTGCCAGCTGGTGGTCATGAACTCGTAAAGGCCGTCGTGGCCCTTGCTGGCGGGGAAGAGCAGGGGGTCGCCCTTCTGGCCCTCGAGGATCTCCTTGATGCTGTGGCCGATGCCCCAGTTGGTCCGGTACATGTGACCGGCAACGATGAAGAGCACGGCGATCGCCAGGTGGTGGTGAGCGATGTCGCTCATCCACATGCTGCCGGTCACAGGATTCAGACCACCTTTAAAGGTGAGGAAATCGCTGTAGGCCGCCCAGTTACCGGTGAAGAAGGCATTGATGCCAGCGCCGAAACCGGGGAACAGCTGAGCCAGCAGGTCCTGGTTAAAGAACTCGTGGGGCAGGGGGATGTCCGCCACGGTGGCGATGGTCTTGCCATTGAGCGACAGGGGGCTGCCGGCATCGATGGCGTCCATCAGCGCGGTGGTGGGCAGAGACACGTGGATCAAGTGACCCGCCC
>NZ_ADXM01000026.1:0-13415 GCF_000179255.1 Synechococcus sp. CB0205 | reverse complement strand
TAGCAGTAAGTTAAATCTGCGCAAAGCACTGCTTCTTGTTTCGTCCATATGCCGGTGGTGGTGGTTGATGGAAGGGGTGGGGATGCATTAGCGAAATGGTGTTCCAAAAACCGAACGGAAACCAGAGCATCGTCCAAAACCCAATTCACTGGGTTCTGAGCGTTCCAGAAACAGTGTTCGGATGGTAAAGTTTCTGAAACGACCGTTCTTGGAACAGTGACCGCCAGAAGCGTTGGTTACGCCCGCTGCTCAACCACCCACCAGACCACCGATGCCCAGGTCGCCGCCTTGAAAGCGGCAGGGTGCGCCGTGGTCTTCCAAGAGACCATCAGCACCAGAACAGCGGAGAAGGATCGCCCCCAACTCCAGGCGGCACTCAATGCCTTGGTGGATGGAGACGAACTGGTGGTGGCGAAGTTGGATCGCCTCGGCAGGGATCAGCGGAGCGTCATCAACCGCCTCCACGACCTCCAGGAGCGTGGGATTCACATTCGGACTCTGGACAACCTGGTCAATACGAAGGCGCTGGGCAAGTTCGCACCTGTTCTGATCGGACTGCTGACGGGTCTGGCGGAGGTGGAACGGTCATTGATCCGTGAGAGGACGCTGGAAAGCGTTCAGCACAGGCGGGAAGCGGGTGGGAAACTTGGCGGCAGACCCAAGACCAACCAGGCAAAGGAACGCCTTGTGCTGCGGTTGAGGGATGAGGGGTGCTCCTACCGCTCCATCAGAGAGCAGACAGGTCTGGCACTTTCAACGATTCGGCGAATCATCAGTGAGGCACAGTGATTTCGCTGATTTCTCTTGATAGAAACTCAAGGGTAAATATCCAGAACTGGCAACAACCTTCTGAAATCAACTAAAAAATATGAAACCGTGAAGTGTTTCTCGCGGTCTTAGGCGGTACTCAATCGGAAAGGGGTTCCCAAAATATCAAGTTCGCTATATAATTATTGGAGACAATCAAATCCGAAAACCATTAGGCAGAGGTCTTGTGGCGGAACGAGGAGAAAAATAAGGATCTGCTGGGAAGAGTCCAATCCACAGAGGAATAAGGACTAAGAACTCATAAGGGTTCTCAACCCTCAAAGACCTTGTGGTCACAAGAAGTTCAACGAAACCATAACTCTCAAATCAACTATGACTTACACAAGAATCCGTTGCGAACGAAGTGAGCAACAATCACACGCGAAGCGGGTGATTGAATCAGGACACCACCAAATCCAGAATTTGCTACTGGATTCCAAGAACTATCAAGATCCCACCAGAATCCATAAGGCAATCGTTGAATACCAATTCCAGGAGGTCTTCCAACCCCACTGGTTTGGCAGCATTCAATGGCAACCCTTTATCACTGACTACGCCACAGCAGTGAAGGAAGCACGGCATTTCCGAAACAAGTTCTTCTGTGCCCTCCTGAATACGAAACCAACCAAGATTCCAAATCCTCCTGGGCGACCACGAATCATCTGGTTTCACGAAAAGGCACCAGTGTGTATCAATCCACAAGATTCCAAAAATCCACGCTTCAAGATCGCATTCCACACCCACTTTCATCTTGAGGAATGCCCTGAACCTTATGACTCCTGGATTCGCTTAGATTGGTTGGTTCGTAATCAAGTTGCCAAAGGATTTTATCGGTTCTCCACCAGCAACTCAAAGGAGAACAAAGGGTTTGTCTTGAAACCGTGGATCCACGAACATCACGCCAACTACAACCTCAAGGATTACTACCGCTTCAGGCACCATCAGGATTCAGACCTGGTGCTGGACATTGAAAATTCTGATCTCCAGTTCTCCAGAAACTAAATAGTAAGAAGGTAGTCACATCAGAAACCATATGAATCAAACCTTATCCCCTGAAGGCAAATCCATCAATATCTTCTTTGGCAACAAGCACCAGGAAACCTTTGAGGAGTTTGAGTCCCTTTCCAAGTCCTTGAGGCGATCCAGAACAGGAACTCTCCACTTCCTCCTGACCCACTACAGGTGGTATGAAAAATACAAGCAGACGGTGGCGTGATGATGGCAAAACCCATTTACCTGGACTCCGTTGAATACGAAATGCTTCTTGAGGTCGCCAAGCGGAACCGCCTGAAACCAGAACAGTTTCTCAAGAAAGCAATTCAAGCAGCATATGGGCAACTCAAGTAAGCAGCAGGTGTTCTCCAAGATTCGGTTCCTGGAGGATCAACTGGTGTCACTGGATCACTACCTCCCTGAAACCTACGACTATCTGATGCGGGAGTTGGACATTCAGAAACGCATCCTGGCGGAACTGGAGGTTCAGGAGACCTTCGCCGCTATTGACCAAGGGCGTCAGTGAGATGGTAGTTGAAAAGTGAGCAGGGAACCTAACCTACAAAGCATTCCATTCGTGTTCAAAAAAATCCCGCCAGAAATCCAACCAGGAAGGGAGTGGATAAATCCTTATGGCGAAACTCTTTTCACCATTGACCATTGCCCAGGTTTGATTTGTGTTCTTACTCTCTTCGCGGTTGCTTCTTCCTCGATGAAACGCAGGTAGGTTCGCTGAAGCATTTCTGCTGAGGTCATCCCGTTTTGGGCAAAGGCATAGATCCCAGGAGGACGACCCAGTTCAGGAACTTCTTCAAGGGTGAGGCGAAATGCCGTATGGCGAATGTTGGTCATTGTCACCCCTTGAAATAGGATTGGCGGATCGCATTGGTCGAGCACATACCTCAACAGGTCGTTTAGATTCTTCTTGAGAGTCCCTGAAACATCCGACTCAGAGCGTTTGATGTGTGGAAATACAAGTAACCCTTTTGGTCGCCTGAGGTTCATCCTTCTCCAGTTGGCAATCGCATCAGGGCGGTAGTGAGTTGTGCGTTGTTGCGGTCGGTTTCCTTTGGTCTGCTCCAGGAGACAGATAATCTCTTCACCGTGATCTTGGAACCATTCTGCTCGGAGTCGGGGCAGGTCTTCTGCCCGTAGATAAAAGAACCACATCAGGTTGAGAGTGTCGTAGAGATCGACCCAGTTCCTCTGGTTCAAGCGATTTGCTGCTTTCCACTCCAGCGCCTTGTATTGCTGGGGTGTGAGGTCTGCCCTTGCTACTCCGCCTGAAAGTTCGACAATCTTGCCCATTAGTCGATCCCATTCAGATCGCTTCAGGTGCTGAACCTGTTTGACCTGCCTGGAAATGGAGGGGAAATCGGGAATCGATAGGTGTGGGAAGTCAGATCGTGCTTCCTTGAGCAGTTCCCGTATTAGCGTTTTCTGTTGTGCCTTTGTGCCGCCCATATCGTTGGTCGCAGTCCTGCGGGCATCAAGCACTGCCCAGTAGTCCGCAAAGTCAGCAGCGGTGATCTTCTCAACTGACTTCTGCGCCCAGGGTTGGTGCTTCACCCCATAGGACTGCCCATCCCACTTCAGGCGGGTGTCCCTGCTCCAACGGGCAAAGTTCCGCTGGGTCTTGCGCTTGCTGCTCTCACGGGCATACCAGCGTTCCCAGTAGATCTCCAGGGCGTGTTGCTGCTCCGCCTCCTGCTGCTCTTTGAGGATGCGTGCTGAGCGTTGGAGTTCCTGAACCCATTCCACCGCCCTCTTTGCCGCCTCATAGGGGTCAGGAGTGCCCATAGACCCACGCAGAGGGTCGCGCTTGCCTGTCTTCCCTACACGCCCCTTGTCAGGGCGATGGTCTTCCTCCAAAGAGGGCAACCACGACGCTGAGAGGTTTTGCGTGCGTGCGACTTTACGAATCTTCAGATTGTTGGGGTAAGACCCCTTGATGCCGAGGTCGGAAACGCTGAGCACCGACCAGTTCTCTGGCAGAGGTCGTGACCCTGATTTCACCTTCCTTTTGCCCCAGTTTTGGGAGGCGGTCAAAGCACTGACTTTATCCCTACTGGAAGGTGAGTGGAAGGTGAGCAAGGGTGCTTGACCCTTGATTTAGTGCCGTCTTGGCGCTTTTGACACCACATATGGCGTCTAATATTGAAGATATTGTAATTTTCTCCAGTTCGAATCTGGGTGCCGCCTTTGAATCGCCCTCGCGGGTCAGGGCAGATCGGCTTCCGCTGACCAGCGTTCGCCGAATCGCGTCTGCGCATCGCAACGGGCCTGGGGGCCATCGATGTCACAGGTGCCAGCCACCGGGAAGGTTTTCGGGAAGCCCACCACCAGACCACGGGGGTTGAACTGAGCGAGGCGCAACAAGCGCACGCGCAGCAGCACGGAGCCATCGAGCTTGCAGACACCATCGCTGCAGCGCAGGGGCTGCCCAGAGCTCGCCCGCTCCCCCACAAAACTCACCTCCTGGAGCAGGTCCTGCTGGGGCACAGGGGCCATCCAACTGAAGCGCAGCACCGACGGGTTGCGCTGATCCAGGCGCACGCTGCTGCAGGGCCCTGGAGCCTGGCCAAACAGGGTCAATTCGCAACGCCTGGGCTCCACCTGCCAACGCCCAAAACCCTGTTGCTTCTCCTCAGCCGCCAACGCGGGAGCAGCGGCGCCGAGGCAAAGGGCCACCAGCAGCAGACGCGCCACGCTCAATAGCCGGAATCCGCCACGCACATCCCAATACAGACCAAGCCATTGCTGGCCGTGCGGCCGCAATGACCGCAGAGCACCGGATCCTGCTCCTGGCGCGCGGGCGCGGACTCCTCAGCCAGGGGCGGCGAATCGCTGGTCTGGGCAGCCGGGCTGGGCAGAGAATTCAGCACAGTGCAAGTCCGCGATGGCTCGATCATGACAAGTGAGGCGGACCAACCGGGCATCGGCGTTGGCACCTGGGCCTGGGGCAACCAGTTCCTCTGGGGCTATGACCCGCAGCGGGACGACGCTCGGCTGGAACAAACCTTTCAGCGTTGCCTGGCACTGGGCTTTCGCTTCTTCGATACGGCGGACTCCTACGGGACCGGCCGACTGAATGGCCGCAGCGAGATGCTGCTGGGGCAATTCGCCATGCGCGCCACCCCCGACGAGCGCCAGCAGCTCTGCATTGCCACCAAGTTGGCCCCCTTCCCCTGGCGCCTGGGCCGGCGGGGCTACGACCGGGCCTTTTCCGCCTCCCAGCGGCGCCTGCAGGGCCAAATGAAACGGGTTCAGCTGCACTGGAGCACCGCGCGCTACGCCCCCTGGCAGGAACCGGCGCTGATCGATGGCCTGGCGGACCTGGTGGAGAGCGGAGCGGTCCCCAGCCTGGGGCTCTCGAACGTGGGGCCCAAGCGGCTGCGAACCATCCACCGGACACTCCAAGAGCGAGGAATTCCCATCAGCAGCCTGCAGGTGCAGTTCTCGCTGCTGGCCCCACAACCCCTTGCAGACGGGGGGATCGTGGACACCTGCCAGGAGCTGGGCATTGAGCTCATTGCCTACAGCCCCCTGGCCCTCGGCCTGCTGGGCCGCAGCGCTGGGGACCCCAGACCGCTGCCCCCAGGAACCCGCGGCAGCCTCTTCCGCCGCCTCGAGAGCTCCCTGGCCCCCTTGCGCCAAACCATGGAGGAGATCGCCAACGGCAGGCCGGGGGGCTTAGGGGCTGTGGCCTTGAACTGGTGCAGAGCCCATGGGGCCATGCCGATCCCCGGGCTCAGAAGCAGCGATCAAGTTGAGCAAGCCGCGGCGGCCCGGAGCTGGAGCTTGAGCAGAGATGAACGGCGCAGCCTCGATGCCCTCGCGGCCGCGCGCATGCCTGCCAATCCCTTTCAGAGCGCCTGAGCGCTTAGTCACCACCCATTTCAGGGGAGGGATCGGGGGTGAGCACAACGGTCATCTGCTCACGCTCCGGTGCCTGGGGGGTTTCGATCCGACGGACCATCGGCACGACACGAGCCCGGGGGGGCTCAGGCGCGACTGGCTCAGGCGGCGTGACCTCCTCAGGCTCAGATGCACCCTCGTCACAGGCGGAGAGCGCCTCCTGCAGCAGCGAATCAAAGGTGGCACCAGGCAGACGGTGCCGGGCGATCTCCAGGAAGGCGCGGGCCAAGGATTCGCCAGCTGCAGCCTTCAGGGCCGGGTTGGTCCGGCGCTGCTCCTGCTCCTCCTCAACGGCACGGATGAAGCGATCCGTGACATCCCGCTTGGTGGCCGCACGAATGCGCGTCTCCTGCTCCTGGGGGTTGAGGCTGAGCTGTTGATCGAGTTCCTCAAGGCGCCGGCAGAGGCTCTCCATCACCTCCTTGGCTTCCTTGCCCACATGGGCGAGCTGGCCATCGGAGAGGCGAGGGAGGTCAGCAACAAAGACCTTGCCGTGGTCCCTCAGGGTCAAAAAGGTGGGCCGGACATTGCTGCGACCTGAGTAGGGCTCGCGGCGCAGGGGACGATTGGGGGCAACCGGTCCAGCGGAGCTGCGGCGGCGGGTGATTCGCCCGGAGTTACCTACAAATGCAGCAGAAGATTGCGCGTTGAAAGACATCTCAAACAACCCTATAAACAACAGAACCTTGAACAGAAAGAAATCTGAACAACGGCCAATAGAACTGAATTACGGAACAACCACAAGACAGCTTGCGCGGAACCTAGGCAACAACTCAGGAGAAGGTGCCTTGTTCGTGCATGACTGAAGCAATTTGGCAGGTCCAGGCCGCCGGTTCAATACGGCAAACCCGCCAAGGGCTCTGCCCCAGCCTCGCCGGCCTCAACACTGCCGAGCAGCCAGGCGCGGTGCCCCGCCTCCTGGCAGACCGCGATCGCCCGCTCCACTTGAGCCTCAGGCAGCACAAGCGCTAGCCCCACCCCCAAGTTGAAGGTGTTCCAAAGATCCCGCTCTGGGACCTCGCCCTTCTCCTGCAGCCAGCGGAAGAGCGCGGGGCGCTCCCAGCTCCCCGGGTCAATGCGGCCATGGACACCGGCAGGCAGGGTCCGCGGGAGGTTCTCCGGAAGCCCGCCCCCCGTGATGTGTGCCATGCCGTGGAGCGCCAACCCGTCCTGGAGGAGCCGCTGCACCAGTGCCGGGTAGAGCACGGTCGGCTCCAGCAGGGCATCGAGAACCGGCAGGCCAGCCCCCTCCAGCGGGGTGGAAGCGGTCACTCCATGGGCCTCGAGGATGCGGCGCACCAGGCTGAAGCCGTTGCTGTGCACACCGCTGCTGGCCACAGCAACGATGCGATCACCGGCCTGGACGCGGCTGCCATCAATCAGGTCATCCTCATCGACGACAGCCACACAAAAACCGGCGAGGTCGTAGCGACCAGGGCCGTAAAAGCCAGGCATCTCTGCGGTCTCACCCCCCAACAGGGCACAGCCGCTCTGGCGACAGCCATCGGCAATGCCCTCCACCACTTCCGCCATCGCTTCAGGCGTGAGCTTTCCGGTGGCGATGTAGTCCAGGAAAAACAGGGGCTGGGCGCCGCTGGTCACCACATCGTTGACGCACATGGCGACCAGATCGATGCCGACGCCGTGGTGACGGCCGTGGGCCTGGGCCAACTCCAACTTGGTGCCGACGCCGTCGGTCCCGGAGACCAACAGGGGCTTTTTGATCCCTTCAGGAATTCGGCAGAGCCCGCCAAACCCGCCCAGGCCGCCGACCACCTCAGGTCGGCGGGTGGACTCAACACTCGAGCGGATGCGCTCCACAAAGGCGCGCCCAGCCACCACATCAACGCCAGCGGTGCGGTAGTCCATGCCCTAGACGGCCGATCACTTCTCTGATCCTGCCCCGTCAGCCACCCCCAAGACCCAAAAACAAGTGGACAATTCCAAAATTGCACCACATTTCAATCAGTCGCACTGATGAAAGCCATGACTCCTGCTGATTAGAGAGTCGCAGTGCGTTGTCGCTCAACCCAGGCGGGAAGAGTGTTTCCCAGTGAGATTGCCAATCCTGATGAATACGACCAGTTCGAAATATCAGGGAACGTTGATGCAAGTCCGACTAACTTTTGCCAGACCTTCTCAGTTCCAAGGAACACCTCAGCGCATCAGCTACAGAAACCTCGCGTTTTTGACGCTGATTCCATCGAGTTGCAATCCAACCAGTCGCCGCTTCGCGACTAGGTGTTCCGGTTGTTATGCGTCGTCTTTCTCTACTCGGCGGATTCGCACTCCTGCTCTCCGGCAGCAGCAACGCCAATCCGGTCTTGGCCACCAAGAGCCCTGCGATCCCTGAGATCCCAGCGGCCAAGTCCGTTGCCCTGCGCAACGTCGAGACCCCAGGAGCTGAGTCCGAAACCCTGAGGAAGCCCGCCGCACCGGCTCTTCCGATCGCGGTTCGCTCCGTCAGCACCGGTGAGGCCAGTTGGTACGGCCCCGGTTTCTACGGCAATCGCACCGCCAACGGCGAACTCTTCCGCCCCGGCACCTTGACCGCAGCGCACCGGACCCTGCCCTTCGGCACCAAGGTCCGCGTGACCAACCTCTGGAACGGCCGCAGCGCCATCGTTCGCATCAACGACCGAGGCCCCTTCCATGGCCGCCGGGTCATCGATCTCGCCCACGGTGCCGCCAGTCAGCTGGGTCTGATCTCCAGCGGTATCGCCCAGGTGAAGCTTGAGGTGCTGCAAGCTCAGTAGGGATTCAACCCTTCGCTGTGCAGCTGCTGCGAACCCGCGCCGAACTCGAGGCCTGGCGCCGGGCCTGCGGTGATCGCGCGCTGTGCTGCGTCCCCACGATGGGGGCCTTGCATGGGGGCCACGCCAGCCTGATCCGCCGGGCCAAGCAGCCAACCCCAGTGGATTGCAACCCACTGGTGCTGACCAGCGTGTTCGTCAACCCGCTGCAGTTCGGCCCCAACGAGGACTTCGCCCGCTACCCGCGCTGCCTAGACGCTGATCTGAAGATCGCCCAGCAAGCCGGAGCCGACGCCCTTTTCGCACCCAGTGTGGAAGAGGTCTATCCCGAGGGGGAGTGTGAACTCACCCGCGTACAACCGCGGCCTTCGCTGCAAGCGGGACTCTGCGGCCGACACCGGGCCGGACATTTCGATGGGGTGGCCACGGTCGTCGTGCGCCTGCTGGCCCTGATCCGCCCCCAGGTTCTGCTGCTGGGCGAGAAGGACTGGCAGCAACTGCAGATCCTCAAGAGCGTCGTCCAGGATTTGGGCTTGCCGGTTCAGGTCTGGGGTTGCCCCACCCTGCGCGAGGCCGATGGCTTGGCCATGAGCTCCCGCAATCGCTACCTCTCCAGCGACGAGCGCCAGCGCGCCTCCGCCCTGCCCCAGGCGCTGCAGAGAGCCGCCCAGCGCTGCCTCGGGCAGCCGGAGCTCGAGCTCGCGCCAGTGCAAGCGGAGGTCCAACGGGCCCTGGAGGAGGCCGGCATGGTGGTGGACTATGTGGAGGCGCTGAAGCCCCAGAGCCTCCAGGCCCAACCCCGTCTGGTGGGACTGACCCTGCTGGCGGCAGCTGCCCACTGCGGCCCCAGCCGACTGATTGACCACGTCTTTCTCATGAGCCGAGCCCCAATCGTTGCCATCGATGGCCCTGCCGGCGCCGGCAAAAGCACCGTGACCCGAGCCTTTGCCGAACGGCTGGGGCTGATCTATCTGGACACCGGGGCGATGTATCGCGCCGTGACCTGGTTGGTGCGGGACCGCGCTGTCGACCCCAGCAAGGCTGAGGAGGTCGCTCCTCTCCTGGCCGATCTCGATCTGCAGCTGAGCAGCACCTCCAGTGGTCAACGGGTGAGCGTCAATGGCGTGGATGTCACCGATGCGATCCGCTCCCCGGAGGTGACGGCCCAGGTCTCTGTCGTTGCAGCCCACGGCTGCGTGCGCGAGGCCCTGACCCAGCAGCAACAGGCGATGGGCGCGCGCGGCGGCCTAGTGGCGGAAGGCCGCGACATCGGCACGGCCGTGTTCCCAGATGCCGAACTCAAGGTCTTTCTGACCGCCACCGTGAGCGAGCGGGCCCGGCGCCGGGCCCTCGATCTGGAAGAGCGTGGTTTTGAGGTGCCGGAACGGGCGGATCTGGAAGCGCAGATTGCCGAGCGCGATCACCTGGACTCCACCCGGGCCGTGGCCCCCCTGACCCAAGCGGAGGATGCCCTTGAGCTGATCACCGATGGCCTGGCCATCGACGCGGTGATTCAGCGGCTCGTGGATCTGTTCCGCGAGCGCGTTCCCCACGACGCCTGGCCAGACCCCAACTAGTCCCGCGTCAGGGTCTCCAGCAAGCCTGAACAGGCGTCCTCGAGCAGATCAAGGACGTGCTCAAAGCCCTGCTCACCGCCGTAATAGGGATCAGGGACTTCCTGATCGCCAAAGCGGCGGCAATGGCTGGTCATCGGTTCCACCAGGGCCAAACCGGGGCGGGAGCCCAGCTCCGCCGCGAGGGCGCGAACGGCCTGCAGGTTGTCGTCATCCATCGTCAGGATGCGATCAAAACTGCTGAAGTCGGCCAACTCGATCTGGCGGGCGCGGCTGGGGAGGTGAATGCCGCGGCGCTCGGCGGCGGCGCGCATACGCCGGTCCGCTGGGTGACCGACGTGCCAGCCGCCGGTGCCGGCACTGTCGACCACGAAGCGGTCCTCCAGACCCGCTTGGGCGATCAGATGCAGAAAGACCCCCTCGGCAGCAGGTGAACGGCAGATGTTGCCGAGGCAGACAAAGAGCAATCGTTGTTCAGCCATGGAAACCTCCAGAGTGATCAATGCGATGCAGAGCCAAGGCCGAACGCCTTTGAACCACGACGGGCGTGAGCGCGTCCGATCCTGAGGCGAGGCCAACCAAGGCCTCCCTCAGTGCCTCAAAGTTGAGGCCTGAAACCCGTTCAAAATGATGGAGCGCCAGCCCTTCTAAACCGACGACGACGGCATAGCGAACGATCCACTCCCCGTCCCCACAGGCCGCAAGCAATGCCTGCAGGCACCTCTCCGCCAGGCCCGAGGCCTGATCGTCAGGCAGGGATCTCAGATCAAGCCGCCCGAGGCCCGACGCCGCAGCGCGCCGAACGGAAGGTCCAATATCCGTCGCCAAGGCCCGCTCGAGCACCTCAAGGCCACGGGGGTCAGCAATCCCGGCGAGGGCACGAACCGACCATGCCCGCGCGCCGTAGTTGTTGGTACCCAGCGAAGCAAGAATCGGCTCCACAGCCGGTTCTCCAATGGCAATCAGACCATCAACCGCCGCCACTGCCGCACCTGGATTGTTGAAACCAAGAATTTCCAACAAACAGGCTGTGGCCGAGGGGTGCTTCGCTTCAGCCAAGTGCTCAACGGCACTTAAGAGAGCATCCGCGGAATCAGCCGATTGAACGTTGGCAATCCGTTGTTCAACGGACGTTTGGGAGTCCATGACGTCAGGCACCATCAGAGCAACCCATCCATCACGTCGAAAATCTCCTCATCGAGACCGTCACTTGGCGCAGACTCAACCAAGCCCTTTAAGGCGATGAGTTTGAGGCTGTTTTCAGCCAGGGTGGCAGCAATCGCCTGGGTCGCGGGACGCCAACCCGTCGCTCCTAGGTCCATCAATGCAGCGCGCCTGACCTGCAACTGGGGGTGCAATAACAGAGTCTTCAGTCGCTCACCCCAGCGGGGCTCTTGGGTGAGTTGGAGCAGTGACCGGCACGCCGAACTTTGAACGACAGGACGCTCATGGGCCAAGAAGGACTCCAGAACTTCAATGACCTCATCATCTGAAGAACCCAGATCACCGATGGCTTCCAGGAGAGCCTCACAAGGCTCGAGCAAATTGGCAGAATTCGAGGCCCGGGCCCCTGCCACGTTCGGACCCGATCTCAATCGAGCAACCAGGGCCGGCAGCGCCACCTTGGCTCTAAGTTCACCCAGGGAGCGGGCGGCAGCTTCCCTCAAGCCGTAATCAGGATCATCCAGCAATTCGAGGAGAACTGGAATCGCCTCGCTCGCGGACGGGCCCAACTTGCCGACGGCACGGGTGGCGTTGCGGGCGACGGCGTTCTCCTCCACGCCATCACCGAGCGCGCGTGCCCGCCGCTGACGCATGGCAGCCAGCAACAACGGGAGCGTATCTGGATGCTGACTGCGGTGACGACCTAACCACCAGGCGGCGTAGTACTGAGCAGAGGGGTCATCGGTCGCCCTCAACCGCCGCAAAGCCTCCGCTTCATCGATGGGATCTGCCATCTCAAAGGTTGGTGAGGAGGGAGCTGACATAACCCGCTCGGAAACGCAAGACAAAAAGAAAGACCCCCCGACTGGGGGGTCTTGAGGGCCAATCGCGCGCTGATCAGATCAGGGCGTTGATGGCGTAGTCGAAGTAGTTGTTGGCTTCGGTTGCAGCCTCACCGCTCAGACCGTGGTTGGCCTTGATGTAGTTCAGAGCTTCGACGTACCAGGAGGGGGACAGTTCGAAGGTGCGGTTGATCTCGTCGAGACCAGCGATCAGGTAGTCATCCATGGGGCCGGTGCCACCTGCCACGAGGCAGTAGGTCACCATGCGCAGGTAGTAACCGATGTCGCGGGAGCACTTGGCCTTGCCTTCTGCCGTAGCGGCGTAGGCGGGACCCTGCATTTGGGTGGTGTAGGGGAACTTGGAGTACACAGCCTGGGCTGCGCCGTTCACCAGGGTGTCGGCCTTAGCGGTCAGAGCCTTGGCGGCCTCGAGGCCAGCCTTAGCGCGGTTGAAACGACCGAAAGCGCCTTGGATTTCGGTGTTACCCAGGAAACGGCCCTGGGAATCAGCAGCGGCAACGGCTTCGGTGAGAGGCGTCTTCATGACGGAGAAAGAGAGGGGTGGACGTGAACTGGTGCCGGATCAGGCAACAGCGGCAGCAGCACGGTCGAAGTAGGTGCCGATCTCGCTCATGAGGGCGGTGCAATCACCTTGGGTGATGCCGGCCTTGTCATTAGCGATGGAGATGGCGGCTTCCTTCATCAGGTTCACGCCAGCGGCTACGGAAGCGCCGGGGGTGCCGAGGGCCAGGTAGGTCTCACGCAGACCGTTCAGGCAGCGGTCTTCCATCACGGAAGCGTCGCCGGTGAAGATCGAGTAGGTGACGTAGCGAAGGATGATCTCCATGTCGCGCAGGCAAGCAGCCATGCGGCGGGAGGTGTAGGCATTGCCGCCAGGAGCAATCAGAGCGGGCTGCTGAGCGAACAGCTGGCGAGCAGCGGCCGACACGATGGTGGAGGCGTTGCTGGTGATGCGGTTGACGGCATCCAGACGCTTGTTGCTGTCGGAAACCATGGCGGCCAGAGCATCAAGCTCACCGGCGCCGATGAATTGGCCCCGGGCGTCGGCCTGGGCGACAACCTTGGTGAAGGCGTCGAACATGAGTTAACTCCTTTTTGGCTTCGTCTGAGGGAGGGGACTGCAGACGCTATGGATGGGTCTGCCGGGAGGCATACCGCATCCCGTCGGAGTGAATTGTCGCCACAGCCAAGTGCACACCCGCGAAGGCGTTCATAATGTTTAACCACCCCTGTGCGACTGAGCAGTGGTGACGCGGCATGACAAGTTCTTGAGCTCCATGGGGTTTTCCGCCTGCCCCCCTTCAGGCCCTTTACGGTCGACCCCGTCGTTTGTCAGTGGACTC
>NZ_ADXM01000027.1:0-25326 GCF_000179255.1 Synechococcus sp. CB0205 | reverse complement strand
CCATGGCCCAGCTCTTCGGCGGTTTCCCCCGCAGCTTCTTCAACGGCTACGAACGGGAATGGCCCCTGGAAGCGGGCCACCAGCGGCGGGTCGAGCTCTACAACCTTTATCACCTGCTCAACCACGCCAATCTCTTTGGCGGTGGCTACTGGCAGCAAAGTGCCGCCAGCATCACCGCGCTCCTTCGCGAGTGGCAATAAGGAACTGAATCAGCCCAGGTATTCCTTGCGCAGACCCTGGACCTTGTTGATCACGGCGGTGCGCTTGTCGCTGGTGGTGAGGTTTTTCCAGCTCCACTGACCCACGACCACCAGGCCCAGCAGCTCCAGCAGACCAGGAACCACAGGCAGCAGGTTGATGGTGTCCAGCACGCCCTTGATCAGGACCTGGGCGACGATCACGATCACCAGAACGCCCACACCCTTACCGATGCGGCCCATCTGGTTCCAGTCCACCTTGTCCAGGGTCTCGTTGACCTTGGAGAGCACCTCGGTGTAGCGCTCGGTGAAATTCGCGCCGGCCTCTTCTGCAGCTGGAGTTGCCGATTCCTTCAGATCGTTGCTGTCGTCGGTCATCAGGATGGGCTTGGATTAAAAACCTCGACACAAGGTATCCGGGTGACTGCCCAAGCGCCAGACCAGTTGCGCGTTGATGGTCATTGGCTGATGGTTTTGGAGCGCACCCTCAACGCCGCCCTGCCGGAAGAGGGTTGTGCTCTCCTGCTGGGTAAAACCAAGGGCAAAAGCCTGGAGCTGCATCGGGTTTGGCCCTGCTGCAACCGCTGGGAACCGGCCCGGGAACGGGACCACCGCTTCCTGCTCGATCCCCGCGAGCAGCTGCTCGCGCAACGCTGGGCCCGGGAGCATGGGCTCCAGGTGATCGGTTCAGCCCACAGCCATCCCACCAGCGCCGCCATCCCGTCCCAAACCGACCGGGAGCTCTGCTTTGGGCCCACCTTGATGGTGATCGCCTCAGGCCTGGGCAACAAGCGCTGGCGGGCCTGGTGGCTGTCCGGGGATGACGACGCCTGCGAGCCCCGTGAATTGCCTTTGCGACAGGGGCTGGCCGCAGGGGACCAGCGTTTGGGAAAGTAGGGAGCTGGAAAGCGATCGGCACTCCATGCTTCCCCTTGACACCACCGGCATCGAGCTGAGCCCCGATGAGGTGGCCCGTTTTGCGCGCCACCTGATCCTGCCGGAAGTGGGCATGGAGGGTCAAAAGCGGCTCAAAGCCTCTTCTGTCCTCTGCGTGGGCACCGGCGGACTGGGCTCCCCTCTGCTCCTTTATCTGGCTGCGGCTGGCGTCGGCCGCATCGGCATCGTCGATTTCGACGTGGTGGATCACTCCAACCTGCAGCGTCAGGTGATCCACGGCACCAGCTGGGTCGGCAAACCCAAGATCGAATCGGCCAAGGCGCGAATCCTCGAGATCAACCCCCACTGCCAGGTCGATCTCTACGAGACGGCCCTCAGCAGCGAGAACGCCCTCGACATCGTTCGCCCCTACGACATCGTCTGCGACGGGACCGACAACTTCCCCACCCGCTACCTGGTGAACGACGCCTGCGTACTGCTGGGCAAACCCAACGTCTACGGCTCGATCTTCCGCTTTGAAGGCCAGGCCACGGTGTTCAACCTGGATGCCGAAAGCCCCAACTACCGCGACCTCTTCCCTGAGCCCCCGCCGCCGGGCATGGTTCCCTCCTGCGCCGAGGGCGGCGTGGTGGGCGTTCTGCCCGGAATCATCGGCGTGATCCAGGCCACAGAGGCGGTGAAGATCATCACCGGCATCGGCACCACCCTCAGCGGGCGGCTGCTGCTGTTTGATGCCCTGGGCATGAAGTTCCGGGAGCTCAAGCTGCGCCCCAACCCGGAGCGCCCGGTGATCGACAAGCTGATCGACTACCAGGAGTTCTGCGGGGTCGGCGGCACCGCCCCGGGCCAAGAGGAAGCCGGCTCCGTCGAAAGCATCAGCGTCAGCGAACTGAAGACCCTGCTGGATGGGGACACCTCCGGCATGGTGCTGATCGACGTGCGCAACCCGCCCGAAGCGGAGATTGCGGTCATCCCAGGAGCCGAGCTGATTCCCCTCGACCACATCGAGAACGGAACCGCCGTGGAGCGGATCAAGCAGCTGGCCGACGGCAAGCAGCTCTACGTCCACTGCAAGCTCGGGGGCCGCAGCGCCAAGGCCCTGATTGCCCTGAAGCGCCACGGCGTTGAAGGTATCAACGTGGCCGGCGGCATCGATGCCTGGAGCCAAGAGGTGGACAGCTCAGTCCCCCGCTACTGATTGCAAGCCCTCAGCCCGGGGACTCCCCGGGCTTTTTTCATGGTCAGCGCTCAGTAATCCACGCCGCGCTTGAGGTCCACCCCACGTTCGGCGTAGTGCTTGTGGCAGACCATCTCGGAGTGGACGCTGGCCAAATCGAAATAGGCCGGGGGGTGCTTGCAGCGTCCGGTCAGGATCACTTCAGTCTCAGCCGGCTTGCGCAACAGGGTTTGCACGATCGGCTCCACCGGAATCAACTCCAGATCAACGGTGGGGTTGATCTCATCGAGGATCACGGTCTTGTAGAGACCACTGGAGATCGCCGCACGGGCGATTTCCCAAGCGCGCTCGGCCTCGACGTAATCAATCGGTTGCTGCTGACCGCGCCAGACGATGGCGTCCCGGCCCGAGCGCAGGTGATCCACCAGATGGGGGTAGCTCTCCCTTAGGGCCGCAATCGCCGCGTCCTCGGTGTAGCCGTTGCCCCCCTTGAGCCACTGCAGGATCAACACCCTGTGGCTTTTGTCCTGGGAGATGCCGCGGCCAATGGCCTGCAGGGCCTTGCCCAGGGCACTGGTGGACTTGCCCTTGCCCTCGCCGGTGTAGACCTCAACCCCCTCGAGGCCCGCCAAGACCGGCTCACCGGTTTGTTCCTCGAAGGCCGGGGTATCGGGGCGCCGGTGAGCGCGCATCTCCGAGTGGAGGTCTGCAATCTGCACCAACGAGCGAGGAGCACCCCGACCGGTGACGATCACCTCCATGCCGGCGGGCTTGGCCGAGAGGGTGCGCACCACCTCCTCGGCATCCAACAAGCCGAGATCCAGCACGGGGTTGAGCTCATCGAGCACCACCACCGAATAGAGCTCGCTGGCGATGGCCCCCTTGGCGATGGTCCAACCCCGCTGGGCCTCTTGCACGTCCACGCGGGTGACCTCATCGGCGCCAAAAAATTCGCCGCGGCCGGTGCGGACCTGATCGATCAGATGGGGGAAACCCTGTTGCAGCGCTTCGATCGCCGCGTCTTCGTCGTAGGAGCGACCGGGCCCCTTCAGAAAACGCAGCAACAGCACTCGGGTCTGCTTCTGCTCGCAGATGCCCAAGCCAATGGTCCGCAGGACGACCCCGAGGGCTGCCTGACTTTTGCCTTTGCCTTCGCCGTCGTAGACGTGAACCTGGCCGCGACTGCGCTCGCTGCCATCGGCGGCGGTTCGGATCCCAATGCCGCGTCCGGTGCTGCGACTAGTGCTGGCAGAGGTTGCCTGCGGAGCCATCGACGCGCCTCTTACCGTTGGATCCTAACGAGAGTGTTTTGAAGCCAGGGCACCCCATCGTTGAACAACTGGAGCCTCCCTTGGTGGAGGCCCTCGGGGCCCTGCGGCAGCGCATTGCGTCGCTTCCGGCGGCCATCGTCGCCTACTCCGGCGGAGTCGACAGTGCCTTGGTGGCCGCCATCGCAGCTGAACAGCTGGGCGATCGCGCCCTGGCGGTCACCGGCATCTCACCGGCCTTGGCACCCCACCTCCGAGCAGAAGCGCAGCAGCAGGCGGCCTGGATGGGCATCCAGCAGCAGGAACTGCCCACGGCCGAGTTGAACGATCCGGCCTACAGCAGCAACCCAGAGAACCGCTGCTACGCCTGCAAGCGGGAACTCCACAGCGTGATCGCTGAACTGGTCGGCCAACTCGACGAGCAATGGCGCGGTGCCAGCGTTCTCGATGGCGTGAACCGCGACGACCTCGGCGACCATCGCCCCGGCATCGAGGCGGCGCGGGAGCGGGGGGTCTCTTCGCCCCTGGCGGAACTGCAGATCGACAAAGCCGGGGTGCGTGCCCTCTCGCGGGCCCTGGGATTCCCCTGGTGGGACAAGCCCGCTCAACCCTGCCTGGCCTCACGTTTTCCCTACGGCGAAGGCATCAACGCTGAGCGACTGCAGCGGGTCGGCGCCGCCGAAGCCTGGCTGCGGCAGAGCGGATTTCAGGAACTGCGGGTGCGCAGCCAGGGGGAAACGGCCCGCATCGAGGTGCCCCCCTCAGCCCTGCAACGCCTGGTGGAGGAGCCCACCCGCACTGCCGTTGTGGAGGCCCTGCTGGGCCTGGGCTTCAGCGCCGTCAGCCTGGATCTTGAGGGCTTGGTGAGCGGAAAGCTCAACCGGGCCCTCAAGCGCTGAGCAACTCCTCAATCAGATCTGCCTTGCGCAGGCGGCTCACTCCGGAGAGCCCCCGGGCACGGGCCAGCTGCTGCAGTTGCACCACCGTCTGGCCCTCCAACTGGGTGCGCGGGGAGGGACGGTGGTCAAGCTTCGGTGGCGCGGGGGGAGCGGCGAGCGCCTGATCGGCGGCGGCGGGGACCCGGGAGGCCAGGGTCAACAGCGCCAAGCTGCCGCCGGTGATCAGCGCCGCCTCGATGGCAAAGGTGATCTCCTGCATGGGGGGAGAGATCGAGATTGGCGGCATTACAGCCAATCCTTCCAAGAGACGCCACTGGTACACGGGCACAAAAAAGCCCCCCGCTGGCGGGAGGCTCGGTGTTCGATCGCAATCAGGCTGCGATCAGATCGGGCTCACGCTCGGCGTCGGCCACAGCCTCAGGGGTCTCGCGGCGGAAGCTCTTGAGCTTGTAGTTACCTGCGTTGAGCTCTTCGCTCAGCACGATGCAGGCCCGCTCGGGCATGGTGTGGTCACCGCAGGTGAACACGTCCACAGCGGCGTAGCCCGACTCGGGCCACGTATGGATAGAGATATGGGATTCGGCCAGAAGGGCCAGCCCCGTCACACCCTGAGGTTGGAAGTGGTGGGTGATCAGATTGAGCAGGGTCGCGCCAGCACGCTTCGCAGCGGTGGTGAGGGCGTTCCTGATGAAAGCTTCGTCGTCGAGCTTGTCAGCGTCGCAGTTGTACAGCTCGAGGATGCAGTGTTTACCCACCATGTCGGTGGCACTGGGTGCTTGGGGGCTAGCGGAGAAGGTCTCAGCTCCAGTCCATCCCGGGTTGGGGTGGAGACAGGCTGCTTGGCTCATCAACGTGAGGCAAAGAGTTCAAGACTTTACTGGCCAGGGAGCACCATTCCTGCCTCAACGGTGACCACCTGAGAACCCTGATGCCAACCGCCGTTAAAGGCCCCCAGGTGGGTCGCGCTCACCAGGCACTGATGCCCCTGGCCCACGGCCTCCAGCAACAGCTCTTGCCGCCCGGGGTCGAGCTCCGCCAAGACGTCATCCAGCAGCAGCAGTGGTGGCTCGCCCCAGAGTTGATGCACCAGCTCGAGCTCCGCCAGCTTCAAGGCCAGGACCAGGGTGCGCTGCTGTCCCGCTGATCCATAGCGGCGGGCCGGCTGGCCGCCCAGCTCCATCGCCACCTCATCGCGATGGGGGCCGACGCTGCACTGGCCCAGTCGCAACTCCTGGGGGCGCTGCAGCAGCAACTGCTCCGCCAGGGCATCCCGCCAGGGGGCTTCCGCCTCCTCACCCTCGAGCTGACTGCCGGGGCAGTAGCGCAGACCCAAGAGTTCACGGCCATCGCTGAGGCGGTGCTGCCAAGCCTGGGCCAGGGGTTCCAGCCGCCGCAGCGCCCGCAGCCGCCGGCGGTGCAGCCGGGTTCCGATCAAGGCCATCTGCTGATCAAAGGCATCCAGCAGACCCTCAAGCTGGGCCTGGGGGAATCCCCGCCGCAGCAGCTGGGAGCGCTGACGCAGTAGGCGGCCGTAGCGACTGAGCAACTCGGCATAGACGGGCTCGAGCTGCAGCACCACTCGATCCAGCCACTGCCGGCGCAGGGCAGGCTCACCGCGCACGAGCTCCAGGTCCAGGGCGCTGAAACCGACGCAGCGCAGGGGACCAATCAACTCGTGCTGACGCTCCAGCACCTTGCCGTTCCGGCGGGCCTGCCGCCCCCCCTGCCGGCGCAATTCCAACTCCAGGCGATCGCCGCCGTCACAGTCGGCGGCGATCAACCCCTGCCGCTCCCCCTGCTGAATCAAATCCCGGTCGCTGCTGCAGCGGTGGGAGCGAAGACTGCCGAGCAGCTCGACTGCCTCCAGCAGGTTGGATTTGCCCTCCCCATTGCGGCCAATCACCAGCAATCGCGGGGCCTCGAGGGTGAGGCTCAGCGCTCCGTAATTACGGAACTGACGCAGCTCCAGGCGGTGCAGCCGAATGGGTCTCTGGGGCCGTCTGACCAGTAAGGTAAGGCGGTGACGGTGGTCTGCTGCCTGCACACGACCCATCTGAGCAACAGATCTTGCTCAGGCCGCATGGGCATGTAGCTCAGTTGGATAGAGCATCAGATTCCGGTTCTGAGGGTCGGGGGTTCGAGTCCCTCCATGCTCGTGATCAGGTCCTAGACCCGTCACCGACATCACCCCGCTGAGGCGGGGTTTTTTTGTGGCCTAGAGGCGCAGACCCATCGCCCGAATACCGCCGGGGTCCACGACAAATCCGTTTTGCTTGAGCGCCTCAAGGGCCACGCTGGGGGCCGCCACCGAAATGCTGCATCCGGGCAATTCGCGCCGTAGACGCGCCATGGCGGCATGGACGATCACCCGAAGCACCTGGGCCTGCTCAGGGTCTTGTGGATCCGCTGAGAGATCCCAAAGATTGGCATTGAGGGCCAGGTCGCTGGTCGCTCGCACAAAACCGACCAAGACACCAGTGGCATTGCGCACGCTGAACTGCCAGGCGCTGCGAGAAAGGGCCTGCTCGAGCCGCTCCTCCAGCCGCTGGGGATCCCCGCACTGCACGAGCAGTCGGTTGAGTTCTGCCCCACTGGGGGACTGCTGACCCTCAAGGCTGTAGCCCAGGGGCAACGCCGGCGGCTGGGGCTGCGAGCGGAAGGGGATCAGAAGCGAATCAAGCAAGGCCGCCGCGCCTCAACCGGTATTGCGCATGCCCGCGGCAATGCCATTGATCGTCAACAACGCGCCGCGCAGCAGCTCACTGCGGCTGTAGGTCCGGCCGTCGTCGCGAGTCGCCTCTTCGCTCATGGGCGGCTGGCGGTTCTGATCCCGCAGCCGCCGCAGCAGGGCCACCTGCAGGAATCCCAGCGGGATGATCGTGCGGTTGCGCAGCTCAACCGAGAGCTGCAGGGCCGGATCCCCATCGAGCAGACGCTCATGGCCGGTGATGGCCAGGACCAGATCCCGGGTGAGCACGAACTCGCGGGCAATCACCGCGAAGATCTCCTCGAAGGCCTCGCGGGACTCCGGGCGTCCCAGGGACTGGACGTAGTGGTGGGCCAGATCCAGGTCGACCTTGGAGAGGGTCATCTCCACCTTCGAGATCAGCATCCGGAAGAAGGGCCAGCGCTGATAGAGCTGCTGGAACAACTCCATCTGACCGGGGTCCCCGCTGAGTTCCTCCTGCAGGGCCGTGCCCACGCCGAACCAGCTGGGCAGCAGGAAGCGGCTCTGGGTCCAACCAAACACCCAGGGGATGGCGCGCAGGCTCGAGAGATCCTTGGCACCGCTCTTGCGCCGGGCAGGACGGCTGGAGATCTGCAATTTGCTGATCTCTTCGATCGGGGTGCACTGCTGGAAGAAGCCGACCAGATCAGGGTTGTCGTGGACGAGGGAGCGGTAGTGGCTGCGGGAGCGCGCTGCCAGCCGAACCATCAGCTCATTCCAGTCCGGCGTGTCATCCACGTGGCTGGTGACCAGGCTGTTCTGAATCACCGCGGTGGTGACCGTCTCGAGGTTGTAGAGCGCCAGCTCCGGCAAGGAGTACTTGGAGGCCAAGACCTCCCCTTGCTCGGTGATCTTGATGCGGCCATTCAGGGTGCCGCTGGGTTGCGCCAGGATCGCCTGGTAGGCCGGACCACCGCCCCGTCCCACGGAGCCGCCGCGGCCGTGGAAGAGGCGCAGGCAGACGTCATGGCGTCTTGCCAACTGCTGCAAAGCGATTTGGGCCTGGTGGATCTCCCAGTTACTGGAGAGGAAGCCGGAGTCTTTGTTGCTGTCGGAGTAGCCGAGCATCAGCTCCTGCAGCGGCCGCCCGTTGGGGCTGGAGCTCGCGATCAGCTGGCGATAAAAGTCCTCGCTAAACAGCCGCTCCATCACGCCAGGAGCAGCCTTGAGATCCTCCACCGTTTCAAACAGGGGGATCACCAAGAGGTCGGAGCGCTGGGCGGTCGGATCCACCAGGCCGGCCTCCTTGGCCAGCAACAACACCTCAAGCAGATCCGACACCGTGTGACTCATCGAGATCACGTAGGTGCGGCAGATGCGGGAGCCGAACTCCTGCTGCAGCCGTTTGACGACGCGCAGAACATCAAAGGTTTCAGCCGTCAGGGGGCTCCACTTGACGGCCGCAGGAATGAGCGGACGGCGGGTCTGCAGCTCAGACATCAACCAGCTGATCCGCTGCTCCTCGTCCATCTCCCCATAGGGAGTGGGCATCTGCAGGTAGCGGGTCAGCTCATCGAGGGCATCGCTGTGGCGGGTGCTCTCCTGGCGGATATCGAGGCTGGCCAGGCAGAACGCGAAGGTATGCACCTGGGCGATCAGGTTGTCCAGGGGCTCACAGCTCAAGCCGCTGCCCTGCAGGCTTTCGTTGATCAGCTCCAGATCGGTGCGGAACTCATCGACCGTTCCGTAGTGCAGCTCCGGTGCGGGGGGAGCGGGCATGGAGCCCTGATTGCCAAAGTCGGGCTGGGCCGGCCGCGGTTCGTGGGGAGCATCCCAGCCGGCAGCCGCCTGCTGCTGGTTCCGGGCCAAGGTCAGCCGCAGCCGCTCAATGACGTAGCTGATTTTGAGGCGATAGGGCTCCAGGCGGTAGCGGGCCGCCCTCTCTTCGTAGACCTCCGGGAAGCGAAGCCGGTCCATCTCGAGGGACTCGAGCAGGGGAGCGCTGACCTGGCTCCACTGCATCGAAATACTCAGCTGATCGCGGAGGTCCTCCACCGCAGCCAAGTAGCGATCGAGCATCAGCTGACGCTGATAAGACGCCGTCCGCCAGGTGATGTCCGGGGTGACCGAGGGGTTGCCGTCGCGGTCGGATCCGACCCAAGAGCCAAAGGTGCAGAAGGCGTCGCTCGGGGGCAGAACATCGGGGTAGTTCGCACCCAGGGCCGTGCGAATCCGCTGGCGCAGCTGGGGCATCGCCTCAAACAGCACCTGCTGGAAGTAGTGCAGGGCGTAATCGACCTCATCGAGGACGGAGGGCTTGAACTGGTGCAGCTCGTCGGTGCGCCACCAGAGGCGGATTTCCTCCTCCAACTGCTGACGCAGGTTGTCCCGTTCCTCGGGATGCAGCAGCTGACTCTTCTGGAGCTGTTGGATCAGGGAGGCCACCCGGCGCTGCTTGTGGCGCACGGTGTGACGAACGATCTCCGTGGGGTGGGCGGTGAACACCAGCCGAATATCGAGCTCCTGCAGCAGCTGCTCGATCTGGGCCGGAGGAACGCCAAGGCCCCGCAGCCGGGTGAAGAGCTCTCGGAAGGTCGCGGGCGAGCTCTGGCTCGCCAGGGGCGGCACAAAGGGATCGCTCAGCTCTTCAGCGTGGTGGGGCCGAAGGCTGGCGAGATAGCTGTCCTCCTCGATGTGCTGCTCAAGGATGTTGACCAGCTGGAAATAGAGGGAAAAGGAGCGAGCGGCAGCAATGGCTTCAGCCAGATCCATGTCGCGGATCAGCTGCACGATCTCCTCGGTCGCCGCCTCGGATGCCTGATCGGGAGCGCCGCCGTCGATGCGGTTGCTCAACGCTTTCATCCGCAGCAACCGTTCCGCCTGGGGGGCAGGACATTCACTGCGCAGCACCGTCTGCCAGAGGTCCTCCACCAGCTCCAACCGATCGCCCAGGAGTCGGGTCACCCGAGGCTCAGCCGCAGGAGCAGAGGCTTCAGTTGCGGCGAGGGTGGGCCCCATAGAGGCGGTTTCAGCAGGGGTGCGCTGCATGATCATCCCAAAGTGCCTGCCTCGTTGATGGTGCTTTGCGCACCAAGACGGGTTTCCAACTGCTCGAGATCCGCTGCGGCCGAGGCAATCAGCTCTGCCACAGACGCGCCCTGGGCATGGGCAACCAGCCATTGCATCGCCTGGTTGCCCTGGCTCAACACCTGCTGCAGCGGCAGCAGCAGCTCAGCTAGACCCAGCTCCCCGGCCAGGGACTGCAGACCGGCGAGCTCAGCGGCAATCCATGCGCGGGCCGTGATCGGCGCACCATCACGCCAGTGGCGGAGTTCAGCGTCCAGGCTGCTGCGCGCCGCCGCCTGATCATTGGCATCGGCAAGGGCTGCCAGGGCTTGGGGATCCAAGTCACTGGCCTGCAGCGGGTCGCAGGCCGCAGGATCTCGGAGGAGTTGGTGAATGCGCAGCTCCACAAACGCCGTCAGGGCCAACAGCAACTGGGGATCCGCCACCAGGTCACAGATGCGAATCTCCAGGCGATTGAGGTCGTAGGGGCGCCGCTCACCGTTGGGGCGCACGGAGGTCCAGAGATGGCGCACGTTTTGCATCGTGCCCAACTGCAACTGCTCCTCCACCCAATCGATGTAGTGCCCGTGGTTCAAGAACAGGGGCACCTGCTCGGGGGTTAGCGGGAACTGGAGCCAACGCTGGGAATGGGCGCCCGTGACCTCCCCATCGACGAAGGGCGAGCAGGCACTCAAGGCCAACAGCAAGGCCGCCTCACAACGCACCAGGCGGCAGGCCGCAAACAGCTGATCCGGATCGGTGAGCCCCAGGTTGATGTGGACACTGGCGGTCACGACGCGGGTGCCGTAGGTGGCCTCGATGTAGGCGTGATAAGGGTTCTTCGGATCTGAGCGTTCAAAACGCTGGCTATCCCCGGTGCTCAAGGTGCTGCCCGGCAGCAGGGTCAGTCCCCGTTGGGCCAGCCAAGGGCGCAGTCGCCGCCGGGGCTCCAGCAGCAGGGCCAGCTGGGTGGCGTAGCTGGCCGCAGGGGGGGTGATGTATTCGAGATTGCGGCAATCCGGCTCGGTGACAAACCCCTCGAGGGCCGCCGCGACTTCAGCCGAACATCCCACCACCGTCCCGTCGGGACGGCCGGTGTAGAGCTCGACCTCAAAACCCTTGAGCAACAGAGGGCTGCTCATGCCAGGCAAGCCAGAGCCTTCAGCATGCCCCGGGCTTTGTTGAGGGTCTCTTGGAATTCCGAAGCCGGCACCGAATCAGCCACTAAGCCAGCACCGGCCTGGACCTGAACCCGCCAGCGACCGTCCCCATCGGGCAGGACGACCATGGTTCGAATCGTGATCGCCGTGTTCAGCGCTCCGCTGAGATCCATGGCGCCATAGACCCCGGAGTAGGGACCCCGGGCATCGGGTTCCAAGGCATGGATCAACTGCATCGCCCGGATCTTCGGCGCACCGCTGACGGTGCCAGCCGGGAAGGAGGCCATCAACAGATCCCAGACATCCCGCTCTGGATCGAGCAATCCCTCCACCTCACTGACGATGTGCATCACGTGGGAGTAGCGCTCAATCACCATCAACTCGCTGACGCTGACGCTGCCGGGCACACAGACCCGGCCCAGGTCATTGCGGCCGAGGTCCACGAGCATCACGTGCTCCGCGCGCTCCTTGGGATCGGCCAAGAGATCCTTCTCGAGCGCCAGGTCCTCCGCTTCACTCCGGCCCCGGGGGCGGGTGCCCGCAATGGGCCGCAGGGAGGCCTTCACCCGGCCACTGCCATCGGCCATGGGCTCGGCCTTCACCATCACCTCAGGGCTGGAGCCAATCAGGTACCAGCCTCCAAAGTTGAAGAAGGCCATGTAGGGAGACGGATTCACCATCCGCAGGCTGCGGTAGAGCTCAAACGGCTCCCGCTCAACCGGCGTTTCCAGGCGCTGACTGATCACCAGCTGGAACACATCCCCAGCGGCGATGTGCTCTTTGGCCGTCAGAACAGCCGCTTCAAACTCATCGCGACTGCGGTTGCTGCTGGTGGGCAGATCCACCGCATCGGCATCCCGCCAATCCAGGGGAGTCACCCCAGAGGGCAGGGGCTGGTGCATGCGCTGCTCCAGCGCGTCCAACCGCGCCATGGCGGCGTCGTAGGCAGCGGTCGCGTCGGGTTCGTCGTGGAGATTGACGTAGGCCACGGCCGTGAGCTGACGCTTGACCTGATCGAAGGCCAGCAGGCTGTCAGCGAGCATCCAGCAGCCATCAGGCGGCCCCTCCGGATCGGTGGGGTGAATCGGAACACTGGGCTCAATCCAACGAATCAGTTCGTAGCCCCAAAAACCAAACAGTTGACCCAGGGGAGGCAAACCCGGAACCGCCGGGGCGTCGTAGGCCGCCAGGGTGTCCCGCAACAGATCAAAGGGGTTCCCGCTGAGGGCGCTGCTGCGTCCATCGCGCCAGCGCTGTTCCGCCGACTCACCGCGCACACTGAGGGTCCAGAGCGGATCGCTGACCACAAAGCTCCAGCGGCCGATCCGCTCACCGCCTTCGACGGACTCCAGCAAGACGCCGTGGTCACTGCCGGCACCCACCTTCAGCCAGGTGGTCAGGGGCGTCTCCAAGTCCGCCGGCCAGGTGCGCCAGATCGGGATGTAGTTGCTGCCCGCCTTGGCCTGGGCCAGAACTGTCGCGCGGTCAGGGGAGGGCATCACTACGACGACGGGCAGGCAAAAAAAACGGGGCGCTTAGCCCCGCCTTTATAGAGGTTGAAGCACCGCCCATTGCTCGAAGCAGTGCAGGTCCTGAATCAGGAATCGAAGGTGTTCTTGCCGATGAACTTGATGCTGGCGGGGTTGCCGTTCTGGCCAATGCGGCGGGCGTTGTGGCCCACCATCTGACGACCCTCGTTCACCTTCTCGGGGAACACACCATCCTTGGGGTGCAGGAACTCGGTGTCACCGCCGGGGAAGATCCGGTAGATCTTGTAGTCCTCGATCCGGGGCTTGAACTTGGTGCGCAACTGGGTACCGAGGGCCAGGCACTGCTCCTTACGGGCGAAATACATGAGGTTCTCGCCCTCATTCATGTGAGCCGCACCGCCGGTGGGGAGCTCAAAGACTTGCTCTTTGGCGCTGGTCCAGGTGATGGCGTACTTCTCTTCGGTCTCAGCGGCGTTGAGCAGACCGCCGGTGCTGCCGATGTACTTCGGGAGTTGACCGCTCAATGTCATGGCTGTTCCGGAGGGGGTGTCGGCAGACCGCAGACCGTTTCAAGCGGAAGCTAGCACCGTGTTTTGGGGTGAACTGGGGGTGCCGCTGCTCTCTTCACACCCGTCAACATTGGTGCCGGTTTTAGGCCACCGGGAAAAAGACCGTGAGGTCATTTCCAGAGCGCTCCGCGAGCCGTCCCCCCAGGCTGTGGAACAGGCGCTGGGTGGCCTGACGGCTCAGCTGCAGGCTGCCGGTGCCGGGGTTCCAACTCAACACTGGGCCGACCCGCTCTTGCAGGTCCTGCTCACCCTCACCCGCGGGCAAGGCCGCAGCACTGAGGCGCAACTTCAACCGGGCTCCCGCGGGCTGAAGGCTCAGCTGCACCACCGCGCCGGCGGGCAAGCCGCGACTGAAACGATCCATCAGTCCGCCCAAGACGGTTTCCAGCCGCGCTGGGTCGGAGAGGACGAACGGCAACTCCGGCGTGAGCAACAGCTCCAGGTTCAAGCCACGGCGCTCCAGCTGCTGCTGCCAGCCGGCCTCAAGCTGACCCAAGAGCTGGGCGAGATCGGTGCGGGCCAGGGCCTGGGCCGGCTCATCGAGCACCGGCTGACGCTGCAACTCAGCCGCCAGAAAAATCAAACCGAAGCGATCAATCTGCTCGCTGCATTCCCCGTCGATTTGATGCAGGCGTTTGCGCACCAACTCCGTGAGATCGCCGCGCCGCAGCAGCGAACGAATCAAGGTGCGAATCGTGGCCAACGGCGTGCGCACCTCATGGGTGAGGGCCTCGAGCAGGGCCAACTCACTGCTGGGGCTGGAGCTGCTGTCTGAGCCACTGCTGCGGTGCACCAAGGGCTGCAGGGTCAGGCTGGGGGCCATCGCCGCCAGCCGCTCAGCCAGGCGGGGCCAAAAGAGCTGCGCCAGCTGCTCGTCGTTGTGCAGTCCACCCAGGGCCTGGATGGACTGGCGCAGGGCCTGACCCTGCTGGGGATCGCTCTGCTGCAGGCGTTCATCGAACAGCGACAGCGCGGCAGAGAGGGTGGGCGGGTCAAACCGGACCACCAGTTGGCGCTCCTGGGCCGAACCCACCAGGGCCATCGCCATCTGCAACTTCGGCGTAATCAGCACCAGCAGGGGGTCCGTTCCATCGGCCTCCTCCAGGGCCAACCGCTGGAATCCACCACTGACCGACGGGCTGGCCGCCGCGGCCGGCAGCAAAGGGGCGTTGCTCTGCAGCAGGTCCTTGAGTTCAGAAGGCGCCCAGACCCAGCCCTGGAACTGCTGCAACAGGGAGGGTTCATAGAGGGCGGGCAGGGGGGAGGCCAGCCAGACCCCGGGCTGAGCCCCCAGGGGCAGCAAAAAATCCTCCTGGAGGGTGGCCAGGGCGGCCCACCACTGCCGGCGCACGCTGTCCTCGTCGCAGCGACCGGCGGGCATCTGCTGGGTCAGTTGACGCCGGAGCGCCTCAAAACTGCAGCCCAGGACTCCCATCAGCGGCGTTTGACCGGTTGCTTAATGCCCCGGGCCACCGAAGCGCATAACCCCAGTCCGATGAAGTTCACCAACATCGCGGAGCGGCCGTAACTCAACCAGGGCAAGGGGATCCCGGTGATCGGCCCCAGGCCGATGGTCATGTTGATGTTCACGACCACCTGGAACATCACCATCGCCCCCACGCCAATCACCACTAGGGACTCCACATCCGTGCGGGCCTGACCGGCGATCTTGAGCAGCCGCCAGATCCAGGCGACAAAGCCCAGAACCACCAACGCCGAACCCAGAAATCCCGTTTCTTCGCCCAGGGCGCTGAAGATGAAATCGGTGTGCTGCTCTGGGATGAAGCGCAGCAGGGTCAGATGGCCCTGGAGCAGACCGGTGCCGAACCAGCCTCCCGAGCCAATGCCCACGGTGCTCTGCAGCAGGTGGTAGCCGCCGCCCAAGGGATCCTTGTTGGGATCGAGGAAGAGGGTCAGGCGATCCCGCTGGTGGGGCTGCAGAAAGTTGTTCCACAACCAGGGGGTCCCCACAGCGAACAACCCCTGAATGGCCACCACGGCCATCGGTGCCAGGCGTTTCCAGGGCAGCGAACGGGCGGCCACAACAGCCATGACCGGAATCCAGAGCACCAAAAGCCACGGAACGACCCCGGCGAGCACCGAGGTGACCACCGGCGAGATCAGGAGCACAACCCAGGCCCCCGGCATCCCGGACCAGAACATCATCACCAGCAGCACCGCGCCAAACACCAAGGAGGTGCCCAGGTCGGGCTGGATCAAGACCAGCAGCCAAGGGACGCTGATGGTCGCCACCGGCCGCACCAGGTCCACGGGCCGCTCAACGGGATGGCGCGACAGGACCTGCGCCAATAGAAGAATGGCCGCGATCTTGGCGAACTCAGAGGGCTGGACATTGAAGCCAGCGATGTTGATCCAGCTCTGGGCCCCCAAGGCGCTCACCCCGATCAGGCGCACCGCGATCAAGCTGGCGACCATGGCGCCATAGATCGGCCAGGTCCAGCGAGAGATGCGCTCCACTGGGACCTTGGCCAGCAGCAGGGCAATGACCAAACCCACTGCCGCCGTCACCCAGTGCTGGTACCAATCGGCGTAACCGGCCTGGCGCTGGGTGCTGGCGATCAGGAAGCCGGCGACGAAAATCATCGCCAGGGGGATCCACCACAGGATCTTGTCGACGCCGGCGAACCAGCGGCGCCGGCGTCCATCCCGTTTGAACAGCAGGCCCCCGCGGCGGCGATCCCAGAAGCCCGAGAGCGTCATCAGCGCGTGGCCACCGGAAGGCGGCCCGCCAGCGCGGCAAAGGCGGAGGCCGTCGCCGACTCCGGTGCACTGACGGTCACAGGCCGGCCTCCGTCACCGCCTTGAACCACCGCCAATTCCATCGGCAACTGGGCCAAGAGCGGCACACCGCTCTCATCGGCCAGGCACTGGCCGCCACCGGAGCCAAAGAGCTCGTAGCGCTTCTCGGGGGCATCCGGCGGAATGAAGGCCGTCATGTTCTCCACCACACCCAAAACCGGAACCCCCAGTTGCTGGAACATCGCCAAGCCACGGCGAGCGTCCTGCAGAGAGACCATTTGCGGTGTCGTGACAATGATCACGCCAGCCATCGGCACGGCCTGGGCCAGGCTGAGCTGGGCATCACCCGTCCCCGGAGGCAGGTCAACCACGAGCACATCCCGCTCACCCCACTCGACTTGGTAGAGGAACTGGCGAATGATGCCGTTGAGCATCGGGCCGCGCCAGATCACGGGTTGATGGGCATCAATCAGCAGGCCCATCGAGACCATCGCGATGCCGCAACTCTCAATGGGAGTTAAGACCTGGTCGTTGCCGCTGCCCCGCACCTGCGGGGTTTGATCGGCCACGCCCAGCATCGTCGGGGCATTCGGGCCATAGATGTCGGCATCGAGCAGACCGACCTTGAGTCCGCGCTGGGCCAAGGCACAGGCCAGGTTCACAGCCACGGTGCTTTTGCCCACGCCCCCTTTGCCACTGCTGACGGCGATCACCTGCTTGACACCAGGAATGGCCTGGCGCTCAGGACCACCGCCTCCATGACCAGCCGCGCCGATGGGAGCGCCCCCCTGGGAGGGGGCCTGCGGGGTCGCCTGGGTCAACTCGATTTGAACGTCATCAATCCCGCCGAGCTGGAGCAGGGCACCACGGGCATCGGCGGCGATCCGGTCCCGCTGGGAGCTGGCGTATCCGGGCAACGCCAGCTGGAACACGACGCGGTTGTTCTGGACCCGAACCTCTTGGATCCACTGCAGATCCAGAAGGCTGCGGCCGGTGCCGGCATCTTTCAGGGGCTCGAGGGCGGCGAGGGCCTCTTTCAGGGCCTGGTCTGCGCTGGCCATCGGGCGATTACACGGTGCTCCGGATCCTAAAAGCGTTGGCCCAGAGAGGCATCCCCAAGGTCAGGGCCCGGCGGGATCACGAACCCTCTCGAAAACTTGTGCAGCGGTGGGTCGGACTGAAAAGGTGGTCCGATTCCCCCTGCCCCACGGCGCGAGCATCGATGTTGAAGGGTCTGCTGTCCCGTGCCAAGGCCAAGCTGGCGAGTGAGACCTCGGCGACCTCCGGCGCCGTCACCCTCGAGGCTCCCCCGCCAACTCCCGCGAGCGGGCGCGCGCCCTGGTGATGGGGCTGCAGGATTCCATCTGCGCTGGCCTGGAGCAGTTCGACGGCGGCGGGCGCTTTGAAGAGGAAAGCTGGGTTCGCCCCGAGGGCGGTGGTGGCCGCTCCCGCGTGATCAAAGGCGGCCGGGTGTTTGAGCAGGGCGGCGTGAACTTCTCTGAGGTGGAGGGCACCGAGCTCCCCCCCTCGATCCTCAATCAACGGCCCGAAGCCAAGGGCCACCGCTGGTATGCCACCGGCACCTCGATGGTGCTGCACCCCCGCAACCCCTTCATCCCCACCGTTCACCTCAACTACCGCTACTTCGAGGCCGGTCCCGTCTGGTGGTTTGGCGGCGGCGCTGACCTGACCCCCTACTACCCCTTCCTGGAGGACGCCAAGCACTTCCACCAAACCCTGAAGAACGCCTGCGACAGCGTTAATCCGGCCTATTACCAGGTGTTCAAGCCCTGGTGCGACGAGTACTTCTATCTGAAGCATCGCGATGAGACCCGGGGTGTGGGCGGCATCTTTTACGACTACCAGGATCCCCGCGGGGTGCTCTACAAGGGCCAAGCCCCAGAGGGACCGGCTGCCGCAGCAGGACAAGGGGTCGGCCCCATCCAGCAGAGCTGGGAGCAGCTCTTCAACCTGGCCAGCGCCTGCGGGAACGCGTTCCTACCCAGCTATCTGCCGATCGCTAAGAAACGGCAGCACACCCCCTACGGCGAGCGGGAACGTCAGTTCCAGCTCTATCGCCGCGGCCGCTACGTGGAGTTCAACCTGGTGTTTGACCGGGGCACGATCTTTGGCCTGCAAACCAACGGCCGCACCGAGTCGATCCTGATGTCCCTGCCCCCCTTGGTGCGCTGGGAGTACGGCTACAAAGCCGAGGAAGGCAGCCGCGAGGCCCTGCTGACCGATCTGTTCACCCGGCCCCAGAACTGGCTGGGTGATGACTCACTGGTTGGTCGCTGCCAGCCCCACGGCGCCGTGAGCTGAGACGGGAGGTGGAGCCGCCACCAAGCGGTGGCGTCCTAAGCCGGCCTCCAAGGCAGCCACAACCCGTTCACTGATCACAGCCAAGGCCTGATCGCGGCTGCGGGGATTGCGCAGGGCAGGCTCCAGGGGAGCCTCGAGCTTCCCGATCTCCAGCAGGGTGATGCCCCGTTTCGGACCACCCAAACCACCACGGAAGCGCAGGGGATAGCCGCCAAAGGCAACCGCGAGGCTCTCATCCAAGGAGCTCAAGGGGCGATGCAGGGCCGGGATGACCCCCGAGCCGATGCCATCGGGGCCATAGGCATCGAAATGGATCTCCACCGCGTAGCCGCCGGCCTCCGCATGGGCCTTGCCCACGCTCCAATTCGTGCGCGGATCATCGCCATCGAGGATCGTGCGCGCCGGGGGGTCATAGAAGCGGATGTTCAACCCCCGCTGACGGCCCAGCTGGACGACACGGCGTGCGACCTCCAGATTCCAATAGAGCTCGTCGCGGATGCCCTGCTGCATGGGCTTGGCACCACGGATATCAACCGAGTAGCCGGAGGTGCCGGATCCCGGAATGGCCTGGGAGTCAGCGTGGCCAGCCATGACCAGGATCGGAATGGTGCTGGCGACTTGCCGGACCCCAATCCAGTCCCGTCCCAAGCGCCCGCGCGGCCCGGTCAAGGCATCTGCGGCACCGGGAGCTGGGGCCGGCGCCTGAGCGTCAGCGGCCAGGGCCAAGCTGGCGGCAGCCAGGCTGGCCAACAGCAACGTGCGGCGCCGGGGAAACCTCATCGGCCCATCCTGGCTCAGATCGGCGAATGCAACAGATCGCCCACACCAAAGAGCCCCAACTGGGGCCCCATCTCCTGCTCCAGGGCGATCAACTCATCGCGATGGGCCCGCATCTGCAGCGCACTGCCGGTGGCCTCGTCGTGGCTGATCAGGCGCAATTCCACGGTTTCAGCCCGCGCCGCGCGGCGGCGATAGACCACCCCAGCCAAGGGACCCAGCAGGGTCAAGAGCAGGGGCCACCAGGCCAGGGCGGGCAACAGCTGACAGAGCACCAGGCCCAGACAGGCCGCACCGACCCCTCCCAGCACAGAGAGCAACAGCGCCAAGGCGCCACTGGCCTCCACCTGACCGGAGAACTTCAGCAAACGGCGCTCCGGGTTGGCCTCCTCGGCCACCCAGCCGCGCCCCTTCAGCCACTCCGCCAGGGCCGGAAGCACCTCGAGCGGAGGCTTCGAGGAGCGGATTTCAACAACGGTCGTGCGGTCCTTACTGGCGGCCCGCAGAAAGAACACCAGACCGACAACCAGCAGCAGGGTGAGGGGCAGGGTGGAGCCCAGGGCCTGGGGCATGGCTGCTGGCGTGAAGATTTCGCTCATTCTCCTCGAGCCAGTGGCGCCATGGCGGCATCAACTGCTCAGCGTCGCCGCGCCGGGTCTCGAGAAGATGCAACATCCGCCGCGGCCGCCCGCGGCTAGGGCAGCGTTGGGCGTAGCTGGCGATCGTGCCGTCCTGGTCCAAAAAGCCCAAGGCCTGCTGCAACACGGTCTCCGACAGTCGCAACTTGGGATGGGAGGCCGAGAGGTCCTGCATCAGGGCCGTCGGGTAGGTGTCGGCCTCGAGCAGCCGCTCCAAAATCCAGCAGACGGCCAACTCCAAACTCAAGTGCTGGACAGGCGGACGCTCAAAAAAGGCCCGAATGGACTCCAGACCAGGCCGTGGGGGCAAGGGACGAGAACGCATTGAAGGAGAGGGGCCACGCGCTGACCAACTGCTAGCGCGATCTCACTTTGATACGCAAAAGCGACAGATGATCTTGAGATTTGCCGTCGGTCCGCGACGATGGATCGCAGTTGAACCATCCCCCCTTGAGCAGCGCCGCCTCCGCCGTCTCCGCCCCTGCCGCGGGATCGAGCCCTGCTCGCTTTGCCGTCCTGGATCACGATCTGAACCCTGAGTGGCGCGCCCTACTCGGGGCCTCCAGCGCCCTCGCGGTGGACACCGAAGCCATGGGCCTGATCCACGGCCGCGATCGCCTCTGCCTGGTGCAAATCAGCGACGACCACGACAACGTCTGCTGCATTCGCATCCACCGCGGCCAAACCGAGGCACCTCTGCTCAAAGAGCTGATGGAAGCAGCCGGCATCGAGAAGGTCTTTCACTTCGCCCGCTTCGACGTCGCCGCCCTCGCTGAAGGCCTGGACATCCACGTCAGCCCCATCTTTTGCACCAAGATCGGTAGCCGCCTGGCCCGGACCTACACCAACCGCCACGGCCTCAAGGACCTGGTCAACGAGCTCTGCCACGTCGAACTCGACAAAGGGGCCCAGAGCAGTGACTGGGGACGGGTTGAGGAACTGAGCGAGTCCCAGCTGGCCTATGCCGCCAATGACGTGCGCTATCTCCTGGCCGCCCGGACCCGCTTGATCGAGATGCTCGTGCGCGAAGAGCGGCTGGATCTGGCCCAGCGCTGCTTTGCCTGCATCCCCGTGATCTCGGATCTGGATCGCGGCCGCTTCGGCGCGATCTTTGAGCACCGCTCTTAAGGAAGGGGCTCAGTCATCCCCGAGATACATCTCTTCCTCCTTCACCGCCTCGAGCAGCACATCCAGGAGCTGACGGGATTCCTGGCCCACGCCCTGGGCCTCCAGCAGGAGGCGCTGGGCGATCAGCAGACGCCCCTCGTTGTCGCGCACTCCCTCCTTGGCCGCCACCAGATCAACCTTGCGGCGGGCCGAGGCCAGGCTGATGCTCAAGGCACTGGCGAGCTGTCCGCAGGCTTTTGCGTAGTCCTTGTCCTGGGGAGCTGCCATAGGGGCGAAGCAACGCGGCGGTTGATCAAGCCCCCATCATCCCGTTGCGCCGTCCGCGCTCCCCAACAGGCGCTCCTCGATCGCCCGCGAGAGGGCCACGCTGCCGCCCGCCATCCCCATCCGCTGGGTCCCGATGGCCCCCAGCTGCCGGGCGAGACCCGGGTCACCCAGGAGCAACTCGGCCCGCTCCGCCAGTACGGCAGAAGAGCGACAGACCGCCACGGCACCGCCGAGCAAACGGCTCTGGCGCTCCGCAAACCCCCGCTTGAACTGGGGCCCGGGGCCAGGCAACGACAGCGCCGGGATCCCCAGTCCCACCAGCTGCTCGGTGGCCGTTCCCGCAGAGGCCAGGCCCAATTCCGCCCAACAGGCCCAGCGCGAAAAACAACCGGGGCCAATCAACAACAAGCGGCGGCCGCAGGCCCAGGCCGCGGCTGCCCCCAGATCCGCCAGGGCCTCTGGCGGATCGATGGGCTCGTAGCCCAGGTCCAGCAGCAGTGGTTCCCATTCATGGGGAGCCGGGCGTGAGCCGGTCGGCGCCAACACCAGCAGGGGAGCCCCGCTAGGCACCAAGGCGAGGGACTCCAGCAGGCGCTTGAGGTTGCCCGCCGCCTCGGGCATGCGACTGCCGCCCAGCAGCAAGACACGCCGCCAATCCCGCAGGGCCAGCGGCAGGGTCCCCAGATCCAGGCCGTCCATCATTGGATTACCCGGGGCAATGGCCGCCACGCCATGGCGCCGCAGCCCCCGCGCCGTCAGGCGATCCCGCATCGCCGCCAGACGGCAGCGGGGGCCAGCCATCAGGGCCCATTCCCAGGGGTCCCACTCACTGCCTTTGAGGCGGTGATACAGGGCCGCGATCCCCGGCGCGCCGGCCCAGGTGTAGTCGCTCTTGGGGGTGCCGATGAAGCCATAGGGACCGCCGCCAGACCAGGCCAGCAGCAGGGGCAGCAGATCCCCCACCGCCAAAACGGGATCACCCGCCTTGCCCCAACGGCGCACAAAGCGCCACTGCCGCAGGGTCAAGCCCAGAACCCCAGCGCCAAGATCCGCCAGAAGCCCCCGCAGGCTCTGATTGCTGAAGCCACCGCTGGGAAGCTGACGGCGCGGCCCCACCCGGCGCAGCAGCCCCTGCTCCTCAGCCCCCCGGTAGGCAGCACCCTCTCCGACCATCGGCAGCACCGCCACCTCGATCTCGGGGCGCCTCTGCTTCAAGGCCTGGATGACCCGCAGGGCGATCAGGTCTTCCCCATGGCCGTTGCTCAGGACCAGCAGGCGGCCAGGCATCCCGTGACTGATACGATCCGTCCCTGGGAGTTTGCTCCCAAGCGGCGGCATGGCCAAGTGGTAAGGCAGAGGATTGCAAATCCTTTACCCCCAGTTCGAATCTGGGTGCCGCCTCTGACTTTTCACGAAAGGGATGCCCCACATCTGGCGCCCCTATGCGGATTCCAGCATCCGCACACCACATCTGGTGCCCTCTGTTATTGGGACCTGGAAACCCCACCGCTGATAGGCGGAAGGTGAGCGGAAGGTGACAAGGGTTGCTCCTGTGGTCATGGAGGGGTCCCCAGGATTCACCTTCCCAGCGCTTGCGCTTCTCTCCTTTCGCCCCATCCACCCCGTGGCGCTAAGGAGCACCACGCAGCGCCTTCACCGACGCCCATAACTCCCCCTGGACCCTGCGGGACCTCCCAGAACACTCCTGGCACTTTGCGCTCCTACCGCCCTTCCTGAGGCGCCTCAACACCCGCAGCGCAATCACCTGGATCAAGGGACGCCAGGGCACCGTTGCCACAGGAGCAAAGCGGAGAGCAGCGAGTAAGCGATAGACCAGCACCTCCAGACCCCCCTGGTGGATGAGGGGGAGAAATGGAGAGCGGTCGACGCGGCGAAGAGCGGCGATATAGTTTTGCCCCCCCTAAAAGCAGATGGCGGCAGCATCAGCACTATCAACTACCAATAAAACTGCGCCAATCAAAAGCGAATACCGCCCCGAGATTGATGGTCTGAGAGCATTTGCGGTGGTTGCTGTCATCATCAACCACTTCAACAAGGATCTGCTCCCGAGTGGATATTTGGGCGTTGATATTTTCTTTGTGATCTCTGGGTATGTAATCACCTCGTCACTGGCGGATAGGCGTTCCAAGAATTTCCTGGATTTTGTTACTGGGTTTTATGAGCGACGAATCAAGCGCCTGGTTCCTGCACTAGTTGTATTTGTTCTGATCACCAGCGTTCTGATTTCCCTGTTCAACCCAGATCCTGATCTTGCACTTGAAACTGGGAGCACATCACTCTTTGGATTTTCAAACTTCTATCTACTAAAACAATCAACTGATTACTTTGACCAATCCACGCAACACAACCCCTTCCTGCACACTTGGTCGCTCGGAGTGGAGGAGCAGTTTTACCTTCTGTTTCCGCTTCTGATCTGGTTCTCGGGATTCGGGCAGCAGAAAGCAGGAGGAGCAAGAAATCTTTTCTTCTGGGTTGGGGCGCTTACCATTGCTTCACTTATTGGATTCATTTACATCTATCAAGTCAATCAACCTGCTGCTTACTTCTTGATGCCTCCTCGTTTTTGGGAGATGGCAACAGGATGCCTGATCTTCATTGCATTTAAAAAACGGGCAAAAATTGAGCAAATACTTGAGCAGGTGCCTCCCGTCTTGATTGTAGCGGCGATGGTCGGAGTGATGTTTCTGCCAGTTTCAGCAGGATTTCAAGCAACTATTTCCATGGTTGTGTTGTCTGCAATTCTTATCGCTTGCTTAAAGCAAGGTACTGCCGCGTATGAACTCTTCACTCTAAAAAAAATTGTATATATAGGTCTCATCTCCTACTCGCTTTATCTATGGCATTGGACGGTGCTTTGTATAAGTCGTTGGACGGTAGGAATTCATTGGTGGTCTGTGCCAATCCAGGTATTACTGATGTTTCTGATGGCGATGGTCTCGTTCAGATTCGTTGAAACACCGCTTAGAAGAAAGAAAATCTTGTTACGCCGTTGGCAAGATATTGGGGTAGGACTGGTTTTCTCAGCATTTACATCAATATTGCTTCTCGGATATGCCAAGTCGCCCCATTCGAGCATGTATCTTGGTTCCAGGCAGCTAGACAGGATGTCGAGGCAACCTCAAAGCAAGCAATGCAACATATATGCCGACTATCCCGAAGCAATGAAACTGACTGAGAGATGTGGCATGAGAAGTTTTCCGGGGCGACCAACTGTTTATTTACTGGGGGACAGTCACTCCTCTCAATTTAGCGACTCTATTGCCGAATATTCAAGGCACAAAAAGTTTAATTATATCACTGTTTGGGGAAACGCATGCCATTTCCCAGCTGCAGTTGTCAGGAGCGGGGGCAACGATTGCTACGATCGGCAGCGCCTGGTTGAAGAAAAAGTCCTTTCTCTCGTCAAAAAACATGATGTCGTAATCATTGGAAATGCGCTTTATGGTTATTTCTACGCTGGATGGGGCAGTGAAAATAAGTATTCCACTAGAAGCGGCAGAGATCTTGCAATCGACGATGCCGCCATGGTCTATTCTGGGAGATTCAGGGAAGTAGCAGGCAAGATTGTTTCAAAGGGAGGAAAAGTAGTTCTATATGTTGACTCTGTTTTGTTTCCTGAACTTCGCAAAATGGGATATATGTGCAAGGAGGAATGGTTCAGACCGCGATGGCAAATCTCGCCCGGATGTTTCCACTCTCTCAAAGATCATCTGGGTATTATTGAGCGCTACTTTTCTTGGCGAGACGCCTGGCAGAATGGGAGGAGTAAAATTGTCTGGAATGCTTACAGGTTTGGAGATTCGTGCCTAGGGGACCTGTGCAATGCTTCCAGATATAATGACAGGGATCATTTTTCAAAAGAATATGCCGCCCAGCATTTTTACTCGTTTATTAAAGAAAATCCAGGACTTTTTAAAATTGAGCAGCAGCAATGATGCCTCTATTGCCACTTAATTCGGGTGATTTAAAGAAAAAAGTGCTCAACTCTTATTGATGGGATCGCGCCTTTGCTCACGACTGAC
>NZ_ADXM01000028.1:0-8308 GCF_000179255.1 Synechococcus sp. CB0205 | reverse complement strand
TGCGCGGTCAACTGCCGCGGCCCCAGGTCCGGCAGCTCGATGACCAGGGGCGCTTGCAGCTGAGTGAGCCGCTGGCGCCCAAAGCCAGCCCCCGGCCGTCCCCCGCCGCCGCCCCGGTTCGCCGCATCCAGGAACCAGCTGGAGTCTCTACGCAGCCCAACCTCGCCCTGCGTCCCCTCCCGGATCCGGAAGCGAGCCCGCCAACCGAGACGCCAAGCGCACCCCTGCATCTGTTCAATGCAGGACTGAGCGAACCCCTGATTGACCAGGCCATCCGCAGCCGGCGTCTCCCCGTGCAATTGGTCGAAGCTGTGGAGGAGGCCGACGTCGTTCTGGCGGCGCGACAACAACTGGGCCAGCGCCCTGAGCTGCGCCGGCGAGCCCAGGATGCAGGCCTGCCGATCCTTGTGATCAAGGCCGACACCCTGCCCCAGATTCAACGGGGCCTGGAGAGGCTGCTGCAGCGCCGAGAGGATCGCCCAGAGGCCACCAATGCCGCGGCACGCCCCGCAGGCGCCAGCTCCAGAGACGATGCACTCGAAGCCCTCGAGGAATGCCGCCTGGCCGTCGAGCAGGTCGTCCTGCCCCAGGGGCAGCCGGTGGAGTTACTGCCCCGCACCGAGGCCATCCGGCGGATGCAAGCGGAACTGGCGGCCCGCTACCAACTGACTTCCGCCGAGTTCGGCAGTGGCAGCCAGCTGCGCCTAAGGCTCTTCCCCCGCTGAGCCACTCGGCCGAGATGGCCCAGTGAGATTGACGAAGGTCGACCCGTTGTGGGTAACTATCTGAGTGCTGATGACACCACCAGTTCCTGGGGGTTCGCAAGCAGCGCGTTGGGCCGTCGCCAAGTGGTAAGGCAGCGGGTTTTGGTCCCGCCATTCCTAGGTTCGAATCCTAGCGGCCCAGTTTCACAAGATCCAAGCCACCGCAAGGGCTTTGGAGCGTTATGAGCCTCCAACCACTGCTGGTCTTTGACTTTGATGGCGTCCTGGTCGACGGGATGCGCGAGTACTGGTGGAGCGCCCGCAGGGCCGCCCAATTCCTGTCGCCCGAGTGCCACCTGCCGGAAGGGGCTCCGGAGTCCTTCAGTTCCCTCAGACCACTGATCCACAAGGGCTGGGAGATGGTCCTCGTGGCCCTGGAGCTCTCCCGCAGCGATCTCGACGTCGGCCACTACGTCAGCGCCTACGAGGAGCACACGCAAACGGCTCTGGCGCACTGGGGCTTTTCAGCGGAGCAGCTCCAAAGCGCCCTGGAGGACCTCCGCAGCGAAGCGATCCAACAGGACCCCAGCGGCTGGAGGGCCTTGCATAGCCCCTATCCAGGCATCCCCGAGCGACTGCGGGCCCTGGAGAGCGAAAGCAGCCCCTGGCTGGTGCTGACCACCAAGGGTGGGAACTTTGCTCGGGAGCTGCTCACGGGCTACGGCCTGCATCCCCAGGCGGTCTACGGCCACGAACAAGGGAGCAAGCCAGAGGTTCTGCTGCGACTCAGGGAGCAGGGACGCCCCCTCTGGTTTATCGAGGACCGGCGGGTCACCCTGGAAACCGTGCGCCGCACACCGGGGCTGGAGGCGGTGCGCTGCTTTCTGGTCTCCTGGGGCTACCTGGGCCCCCACGACAGCGAACAACTGCCCGAGGGCATCCAACTGCTGGAGCCCCAGCGCTTTGCCGGGCCCTTGGCGAGCTGGCCCTGAGCCGCTAGGGTACGCCTGTACTACAAGTCAGGGTTCGCTCCGGTGAAACACCTGGCGCCTGGGGTGGCACTTCTTTCACAGAGGTCGCCCAGGATGGCTCCACCGAACTGGCCTACCCGCTGCGCGGCCGCTCCTTCAACCCTTTCGCGATATGCCTGCTGACGACAAGAGCACCAGCGCCAAAAGTCCTGAGCGGGACAAGGCCCTTGGCCTCGTTCTGAACCAAATCGAGCGCAACTTCGGCAAGGGCTCGATCATGCGGCTGGGGGATGCCTCCCGCATGCGGATCGAGACCACCCCCACCGGCGCCCTGACCCTCGACCTCGCCCTCGGCGGTGGCTACCCGAAGGGACGGGTTGTTGAGGTCTATGGCCCGGAGAGCTCGGGTAAGACGACCCTCACCCTGCACGCCATCGCTGAAGTGCAGCGCCGCGGAGGCGTAGCCGCCTTCGTCGACGCCGAGCACGCCCTGGACCCCGTCTATGCCGCGGCCCTGGGCGTCGACATCGAGAACCTGCTGGTCTCCCAGCCGGACACCGGCGAGATGGCCCTGGAGATCGTTGATCAACTGGTGCGCTCCGCAGCCGTCGACATCGTCGTGGTGGACTCAGTGGCAGCGCTGACGCCCCGCTCGGAAATCGAGGGCGAGATGGGGGACCTCGCCGTCGGCAGCCAGGCCCGCCTGATGAGCCAGGCGATGCGCAAAATCACCGGCAACATCGGCAAGTCCGGTTGCACCGTGATCTTCCTGAACCAGCTCCGCCAAAAGATTGGCGTGACCTACGGCAACCCTGAGACCACCACCGGCGGTAACGCCCTGAAGTTCTACGCCTCAGTCCGCCTCGACATCCGCCGCATCCAGACCCTCAAGCGGGGCACCGAAGAATTCGGGATCCGCGCCAAGGTGAAAGTGGCCAAAAACAAAGTGGCCCCGCCCTTCCGGATCGCGGAATTCGACATCCTCTTCGGCCGTGGAATCAGCACCGTGGGCTGCCTGCTCGATCTCGCCGAAGAGCACGGTGTCGTTGTTCGCAAAGGCGCTTGGTATAGCTACGAAGGCGACAACATCGGCCAAGGGCGCGATAACACCATCACCTGGCTCGAGCAGAACAGCACCGAGAAAGAGGCCATTGAAGTGAAGGTGCGTCAAAAACTCAGCGAAACCACCGACTCGCTGAAGCCCGTCGCCACCGCCGCCGCCAAGTTGGCCGCCGCTGGAAGCGCCAGCGGCGACAAGGACCAGGCCCTACCCGCCGCCAGCTAAGGCCTCCAGGCACAACAAAGCCCCCGGGTGAATCACCCGGGGGCTTTTTGCTGGTTGGCTCGGGCCTAAGAAACCGGCGCCGCGGCCACCGAAGGCTGAGCGAGGGCGCGGAGGTTGGCGCTCAGGCGCTCCAGCTCCTGAATGGCCTCAGCACCCTCGAGCTTCACCAGCTCATGGCCGTTGCGGGACTCCACCCAGCTGATGCCGAAATCCGAAACCAAAAAGCGCACCATGTGCTCATCGCCCAAGCTGGCGACGAAGGATGCGCCGTGGCCGTCCTGACCATCGCCGCAGACATAGCAAGTGGCGGCAATTCCCTGACGCTGCAGACCCTCAGCAAGAGCACGCAGGCTCATCACCAAGTCCTCAACAACGGAGCGGTACTGCTCAGCTAGGCGCGCGAACATGACCGCCGCAACTCAAGAATAAATCGATCCTAATCTTTTCTTCAGATTTGCGCGAGCAAGGATGTTCGCCCCCTGACGATTAACCGTCGGCCAGGGTCCACCAGCCCAAGGCGGGGCCGAGGAAGCGCACCGTCAGCCAGAAGAGCACCAGTGCACCAATGCCGATCCAGGCGCCACGGGTGGTGACGGAGACGAACTGCTCACCCTGGCGCTGGGTCAAGGGCAGCCAAGGAGCCAGACGCGGTGAGGTGTCCTTGGCCTTCTCGCTCTTCTTCTCGCGGGGGGGCAGACCCAGTTCCGAGCGACGCTTGGCCTCTCCCATTGCTGCTGTGCTGCGCGGCGCGGTCAGGCTACGGGGACTAGGCCACTTACGGGTTGGGGAGCAGTCGATGCAGGGCCACCCAGGGCTCCAGGGCCTCGAGCACCTGACGGCCCCAACCCCGGCGCCTCAAGCGGCCGTCAAGGACGGCCAGACGACCGCCGTTGCGCCGTAAACCAGCAATCGAGCGCTGCAGTCGGCCCAGGGCTTCAGGCAGCAGCAGCTCCCGGAACCAATCACGACCCTGCAGCCGCAGAGCCGCCACCCGAGCCGCCGTGAGCGGGTCCTCCAGGCTCGAGATGGGCAGGGTGGCCGCGATCAGCTGACAGGGCAACGGCAATCGCTGTTGATGCTCAAGCCACCAACTCCAGCTGCAGCAGAGGACGCCATTGGCCTCAGGGGCAGTGAGCTCATGGCCCACTCGACTGCCGAATTCCGCCGCCAAGGCACTGGTCAGTCCCAGCCTCAACCCCTCGTCATCAAGCACAACCACCGTCAGGCCGGCCTGCCCCAAGACCAAGCGGCGGCACTGATCCAGCAGATGGCTGGGGTAGTGGGGAGCATTCGGCAGGGCCTGCCCCTGGGGAGCAAACAGGGGCAAGGGATCCAGCAGGGGCGGATCCGCGAGGCTCACCTCCACCTGGGGCTCAATCCCGAGTCCTGAAGGGGCTGGTTGCGGCCAGGGGCCAACCACCACCAAGCCACGGCCGCTGAGGAGCCCGGGCATCACGGTGCAGGGATCCAGGGGCTGGCGATGCAGGGTCCACTGCAGCAGGGTTGGATTGACCGAGGCCCAACTGGTCCAGTCCTCGCCCGCGACGGAAAGCCACTGGGGCCAGGGCTCCGGCAGGGGAGACAGGACCCCCAGCAACTGCCGCAAGGGGGCCTCATCATCGGGAGTGATGGGAACCCGCTGATGGGGACCGCAGGGCCGGGCCAACAGCCGGCGACTCAAGCGTTCATGCAGCTGCAGCAGGCTGGGGGCAGCGGCGGGAAGGCTGCGGCGCAACTGCTCCCAGTGCTCCGTTTCAATCACCACCTCCAGGGCTTGGCGCAGCAGCGGCTGCAGCAGCTCCCCCTCCGGGACCACAAGCTGGCGGTCCGCCAGTTGACCGCTGCGCCAGGCCGCCACCAGGGCGTCGTGCTGCAGCAGCCAGAGCGGTGCCGACTCCGGTGCCGTCGTGCCCTCCCAGCAGGGCAGGTTCAAGCCAACGGCCTGGAGCCGGGGCAACTCCACCGTCAACAGACGCTGGCGCAGGGCCGGGCTGACCACCAACGCCACGGGGCTGTTGTTGAGAGCCAAGGGCACCAACAGGCCCAGCAGCCAGCTGGGATCACTGCCGGGGGCCAGACGCACCAAGGTCTGATCCGAGCGCCGCAGGCTGCGGGCCACCAACCGGCTCAAGGTGAGGTGATGGGGCCAGCGGGTTTCCCCCTCCAGGCGGAGGAGCGCCTTGAGCTGTTGGTGGGCCTTGGCTTCCAACATCGGGGAATCGTAGGAAGCTGGGACGAGACAACTGTTCAGCGATGACAACCCACTGGCGAGAGCGACCCATCGGGATCGTGGGCCTGGGGTTGATCGGCGGTTCCCTTGGCCTGGATCTGCAAGCCCAGGGACTCGAGGTCCGGGCCTTGGTCCATCGCCGCAGCACTGCAGAGCGGGCCCAGGAGCGGGGGCTGGCCCAGAGGATCGACACCGATCCGGCGGTGCTGCAGGACTGCGGTTTGGTGATCCTGGCCTTGCCCTTGGATCGCCTGCTGGAACCAGACCCCAGCCTGGTGGCGGCCCTGCCGGCCGACGCCGTGATCACGGATGTGGGATCGGTCAAGCAACCGATCCAGGAGCGCTGGGTATCGCTGCACCGGCGCTTCGTGCCGAGCCATCCGATGGCGGGGACGGCCCAAGCCGGGGTGGAAGCGGGCTTTGCCGGTCTCTTTCAAGGGCGTCCCTGGGTTGCCACCCCCACAGCCGAGACCGATCCAGAGGCGCTGACGGCGGTGCGCGGCCTGGCGGAGAGCATCGGCGCCCACTGGCTGGAGTGCCCCGCCGCGGCCCATGACCAGGCCGTAGCCCTGATCTCCCACATGCCGGTCCTCGTCAGTGCTGCACTGCTGCAGAGCGCCGATCAAGGCGGAACCGCGGCCCCAGCCCTCGTGCGGGCCCTGGCCTCCAGCGGCTTCGCCGACACCAGCCGCATCGGCGGCGGCAATCCCGAACTGGGCACCTTGATGGCGCGCACCAACCGCGCTGCCGTTCTGAGCGCCTTGGAGCAGTACCAACGGCAACTGCAACAGCTGCAGAGCTTGGTGGAGGGAGAGCACTGGGAGGCCCTGCAGCAGGAGCTGGTGCACTGCCAGGCCCTGCGACCTGAATTCCTCTAGCTGCTGAGCACCAGGGAGCGCCCCTTGCTCTGCAGTAACTGGCGGCAGGCCATCAAGGCCGAGAGGCTCACCCCAGCGGTGCCCTCACCGGGATAGATCGCGTCACCACAGAGCCAAAGCCCCGCCAGGGGAGTCCGGCTGGCCAAGCCAAAGGGACCAAAGCGGCTCGGGTGCTGGCCCAGGCCACCGACAAAGCCGAAGGGTCGGCCCGTCCAGCCCGCAAAGCCCCGCGGGGTGGCCAGCTCAGCATGGCGGTAGTCCTCCAGCCTCAGACCCAAGAAGGCCTCCAGCGCCGCCTGGATCCCCGCCATCGCCTGTTGTTTTTTGCGCTGGTACTCAGGCTCAGGCAGATCAAACCAAGGCTTGGCCGGGGTGAAGACACTCGCAATCAAGGTCGCCTGCCCCGCCGGGGCCCGTCCATCGCCCTCGGCGCTGAAGGAGAGAAAGACACTGCCGGGGTCCTGCCAATCCAGCTGGGCATGCAGCCCCAGTCCCTTGGGCAGGAGATCGCGATCCACCGCGGCATAGAGCACCGAGGCACCCGACGGATCCGGGAAGCCGGCGATGCGACGGCCATAGGCCGCTGGCAGGGAGGCTCCGAGCAGAGCCGGCAAAGTCTGAGGCGGCAGCGCACAGACCACATCGGCCGCCTCCAGCGCAAAGGACTTCTGGCCTGGCCCCTCACCGCTCAGCTGCCAACCACTGCCGCCAGGGCGCATCTGGCTCAGCCGATGGCGCAAGCGCAGGCTCCCCCCCCTGGCCTCCAGAACCTGCTCGAGGGCCTGGCAGAGCTGCTGCATCGAGCCGTGGAGGTGCCAAAGCCCGAGCGGCTCCTGGGCCATCGCCAACACCGTGGCCCCGTAGAGGGCCGCCGTCTGGTCGGCCGGCTCCTGGGAATAGAGGCGCAGCTGAAGATCCAAGAAGCGCCGCAGGCGCGCATCCCCCGCGCAGCCGCTGAGCACCAGCAAATCGGCAACCGTGGCGGTCGTGAACAGGCCACTGGCCAAGGTCCCGGCCCCCAGGGCCCCCAGCAGTTGGCGCAGATCCCAAAGCGTGCGCGGCGGAAGCACCGGATCACGGGCGGCGAAGGCCCAATTGCTGCTGTGCAACAGGGCACAGAGGGCCCAAAACCGTTCACTTCCTGGGAACTGGCGCTCGCGCTCCTGGCGCCAACGCTCGGGATCCCGCCAGAGGTGCACCGGTTCCTCAGCGGTGCTGAGCTGCACGCTGCAGCCGGGATTCAAGGGGGTGGCCTCGGGCAGAGGGACACCGAAATGGGCCATCAGCCGCTGATGGATCCCCCCCGGCTCAAACCCCGCCACCTGGGTCGCCCCCACATCAAAGACGTAGGGACCACGGCGAAAGGTTCCAGCGCAGCCACCGGTCTGGCTGTGGGCCTCCAGCAACTCCACCTGCAGGCCTTCTGCGGCCAGCAGTGCGGCTGCGGTCAGGCCGGCAATGCCCCCTCCAACGACTGCAACATCACAGGATTTGCCCATCGCGGCATGCTGGCAGCGCCCCTCCCTCCACCGCGTCGTGGCCATCCCGCAGGCGTTCTCAGACTGGATCGAGGCCACCAGCGGGGCCCGGCTGCTGAAGCGCTCACCGGTGGGTGGAGGCTGCATCCACAGCGCCTGGCGGCTGGCCCTGGCCGATGGGCAGGAGCTCTTCGCCAAAACCAACCGCGCCGAACTGCTGCCGGTGCTCGAGGCTGAAGCCCAGGGGCTGGAAGCCCTGGCCAGGGCCATCGAGCAGGGGCAATCGAGCCTGCGCGTTCCGCGACCCTGCGGCCTGGGCCTCGCCGGCGGCGAAGCCGTGTTGCTGCTGAACTGGCTGGAGCTCGGCACGCCAAGGGATCCAGCCCAAGCCTGGGAAGCCCTAGGGGTAGGACTGGCCCAGCTGCACCGGGGCAGCCTCATTGGCCATGACGGACGCTTCGGCTGGGAGCGCGACAACTTCATTGGCTCTGGCCCCCAAGCCAACCGCTGGGGAGAAACCTGGGGCGCGTTTTTTGCCGAGCAGCGCCTCAGGCCCCAGCTCAACTGGGCGGCCGACTCAGGACACGCGCTTCCTGGAGCCGAGGCCCTGCTCGAGCGGGTACCGCTCTGGCTCGCGGAGCACCCGGCCGAGCCCTCCCTCGTCCACGGCGACCTCTGGAGCGGGAACGCTGCACTGCTTCAGGGCGGCGGCGGCGCCATCTTTGATCCGGCCGTCTACCGCGGGGACCGGGAGGTAGATCT
>NZ_ADXM01000029.1:0-27943 GCF_000179255.1 Synechococcus sp. CB0205 | reverse complement strand
AACCCCCGTTGTCTCCTGAGCTGACTGCAACATCAGCGCATGAACCGTGCGCCAGGGAACGTCATAGCCCAGGGTGATGGAGGTGGCGATGGCGATCGGCTGCTTGATCTCTCGCTGGGAAAAGCTGAAATTGACGACCGATGCTCCAATCACCGTGGCGTTAGGGATGCTCACCAATCGCCGTTGCCTTCAACCAGGAGGTCAAGGAGTGATTGACCCGGTATTGGCGAATCGCCAGTTGCAGTGCCGTCAGATAGCGCCCAGCCAGTTCCTCCCGGCTCAGCTCGAAACAACGGGCCTGCTTGTCATCGACCGCGATCAGCGCACGCGGTTGCGAGCCAGGCTGCTTGAAGCCAATGATCGAGAAGGGCGCATCCTCCCAACGCTGGAGGCGGGACGGCTGCAGCGCATGGTCCTTGGCAATCTCCAGCAGCGCCTCTTCCTGACGCTCGCCGTAGGCGCGCAAGGACTCCCCAGCAGGCGGCCTGCGCACCTCCAGCACCGGTTCACCAGCCAAGGCAATGACCTGAGGGTCTTGGCTGCAACCGGGAATCGCGGGTTTCTTCAGAACCTCAGCAGCCTGAACCTGGGCCAAGCCCACAAGCCAGAACGCCCCAACCAAAAGAATCAGAAGCCTCCGCAGAAGGCCTCGCCGAAACGCCATCAGCTGCGGCATGAACGGGCTGCGCTGCAGCACGAAAAGAGCCGTTCATCTTCTCACCACTCACTGCTGAATGGGCATGAAAAAGCCCCGCTAAAGCGGGGCTTACGGGCAAAGCAATCAAGCAGGAATCACTTGACGTACTTGAGACCTCGGTAGTTCAGCTGAGGGTGCTTCTGGGAGACAGCCTCTTTGTTCTGCTGGTACTTCTGGCCGCGATAGGTGAGGGTCATGGATAGTTCCTCGGAGTCAGCCCAGGTCCCCGTTCCATGGCCTGGATCGAACTGCGCCTCAGGCAACCAAAAGGTGCCGAGGTGAACGTTTTGTAGCGGTTGCTACAGCACAGTTTTAGCCGCCTGGAAACCAGCCGTGTCGTTCAGGCGATTACAAAACTCCGATTTTGCCGATTAATCGCTTGGGCAGTTCTGCCGTGGGGTCAAAAAGAACAGCAAATCGCACTGAAAACGCGTGAAGTCGCTTAGGGCGTTCTCCACATCCCCCGGGTAACCCGCATCAGCCTGCGCCGAAGAGGGGAGAGGGCCAATCGGCGGAGGCAGGGGCTCAGCCAGAGCCAACCCTGGCAAGGCCGAGAGGGTCGCCGAAAGAACAACAGCAGGCCAACGCGTCATCACAGCACCACAGCTCTACTGACTCCATAGCCATGGCCCAAGCCAACGGCAAGGCATCAAAAAACCCGCCAGACCCCCGAAGGATCTGACGGGCAAAGGGTGAATCAAGGATGAGCAGGCTGGACTCAGCCGACGCTCCAAACACCACCGGCGATCTTCACCAGGGGAGCCACGATGGTCGTGCCGGCGAGGAACCAGGCGAAGGCGGCACCGCCGCAACCGCCGAGCCAGAAGCCGCTAGCGAACTCGGCCCAACCCGCCTTGGTGAACAGGTCAGCAGGGGGGTTGTCGATGGTGGCGTCAGCCGGCTGCACGTTGGGGCCACGGCCAGCGGTGCCGTAGATCGAGAGGCAGACCGTCAGGATCGAGACCAGACCCACAGCAGCCAGAAGACCAGCGGTGCTGGCGTACTCGGTGGCGCGAAGCGGGCCACAGATGGCGAAGGGGCCGTAGAGGAAGAAGCCATGGGCCATGCCTACTTCCAGACCGCGACGGTTGGGAGAGAGGGCGGGGCGATAAGCAGGCAGCGCACTCAGGAAAGCGCGGCTGAAGTAGCTGCTGTTGACGGGAGTGGCCAGATTGCCGACACAGGGGTCGGCCACGGGGGTCACGGTCATCGGGGGAAGAACGTCAGGTGGCGCGGAATGAAGCGGCGACAGCTCAGTCGCGGGCTTCGATCACGTTGAACAGCAGGGCCATGGCCACAGCAGGAGCCAGGATCCCGACAAGTGGCACGAACACCGAGGGCATCCAGGCGGCGACGAAATCTCCGGTCATCAGCGTGGGCCAATACAGCTACCGTTCGGCACTGTAAGGAGCCCTGCCGGAGCTGCTCTTCGGGGCCTCAAGGGGCGACATAAAAGTTCAGACCACACTCCCAGTCCATGACCCAGGCACTCACCGGCATCGTCATCGCAGGCGTCCTGGCGGCCTGCTGGGTCCTTGGCCGGCCCAAGCGCAACATCCTGCGCTCCACCGATGCGTCCGGCATCGCAGCCCTGAACCGCGGGCAGATGGAGCTGGTCATCCCTTCTGACGGGAGCAACTCCAGCGATCAGGGCAGCCAGGACACGGTCGTCCTCCCCGCCGCCAGCGACCGGCGCGGCCGCCACCAACTGCTGCAACAACTGGAGCAACAGTTCCGTGCGGGGGGTGAGCAGCGCCGCACGGCCATGGCCATCTGCCAGCTCTGGTGCCACCGCGAGGCCCTGCCCCTGATTCGCCGCGGCCTGCGCGATGCCGACCAGGTGGTCGCCCAGCTCGCCGCTGAAGCCATGACCCACTTCCGTGGCCGCAGCAGCCTGCCTGTTGCCTCGCCTCAGCCGCTCAAGCTGCCGCGCAACGTCTCGCGAATGCGGTAAATCGGACGGCCCTGACTCTCGTGATAGGTGCGCATCTGCACCTCCGAGAGCAGACCAAAACAAAAGAGCTGCACGCCCGTGATCAGGGCCAGGACCGCCACCAGCAATAGGGGCCGGTTGCCGATCTCCGCGCCCCCCAACTTGACCATCAGCAGATAGGCGCTCAACAGCGCACCGATGGCCATGGCGCTCAGCCCCCCGAAACCGAAGACGTACATCGGACGGGTCAAGAAGCGCTTCATGAACCAGACCGTGAACAGATCCATCAGCACCCGGAAGGTGCGATCGATCCCGTACTTGCTCTGGCCGAACTGACGGGCGTTGTGGTTCACCTTCACCTCGGCGATGCGGGCCCCTTCGATGAAGGCCAAGGCCGGCAGGAAGCGATGCAGCTCCCCGTAGAGGTTCATGTCCTCCACCAGCTCGCGGCGGTAAGCCTTGAGGGAGCAGCCGTAGTCGTGCAACCGCACCCCCGTCACCCGAGCGATGAGGGCATTGGCGATCTTGCTGGGGAGCAGCCGGCTGACGGCATGGTCCTGGCGCTGGTGCCGCCAGCCGCTTACCAGGTCATACCCCTGCTCCAGGCGCTCCAGCAGCATCGGGATATCGGCGGGATCGTTCTGCAGGTCCCCATCCAGGGTGACGATCAAGCGCCCGCGGCTGGCGTCAAAGCCAGCCGCCATCGCAGCGGTCTGGCCGTAATTGCGGCGCAGCAGAACCGCCACCAGCTCTGGGGCCCCGGCGGCCTGCTGGCGCAAGACCTCGGCCGTGCGATCGGATGAGCCGTCATCCACCAACACCAGCTCAAAGGAGCGGCCCAGGGGACGCAAGGCCAGCAGCAGCTTCTCGACGAGCAGCGGCAGGCTCTCCTCTTCGTTGAACAGAGGCACCACGATCGAGAGGTCTGGAACGCTGGCGCTGCTCAAGAGGGACGGCTCAAGTTGGCTGGAACCTAGAGGAAAGCGCTCAAAAGAGGCTCAGCCTGGCAGCAGCCAAGCCACCCCCAGGCCCAAGTAGGTGCCGAGCAGATAGCCGAGCAAACCAATCGCCACCGAAGGCACGGCCAATTCAGCTCGGCCAATGGCGGTCGCCAGGGCCAGGGCCGTGCTGGGGCCGCCGATGGAGGCCTGGGAGGCCACCAGGGTCTCAGCCATGGGCCAGCGCAGCCAGCGGCGGAAGATCAGAAGCAGCAACGCGGCCTGCACCAGAACCACCACAGCCGCATAGAGCAACACCGGCAAGCCCTCCCCCAGCAGACCCGCGACCGGGGAGCTCAGGCCCATCACCGTGAAGAAGGGCTGAATCAAGAGCAAGCCAAGGCCATAGCAACCGCGACGGCTGGCGGGCGCCGGCAACTGGGCGACCAGCAGCGCGACCGTTGTGAGCACCAGGATCGAGGGGACGCCCTGCAGCAGACCCGTCAGCCCCTGGCTCAGTGCCAACACGGCCAAGCCCCAAAGACCGGCCAGCCACCAGGAGCGCTCCGGCTGATCGCTTGGGGCCTCATTCGCCCAGGTCGCTTCCGGGGCGGCATCCGCCCTCAGTCCAAGCCAGGTGCTGATGGCGAACCAGACCGCGAAGACCACGTAATCGGCGGCGGTCGCCAGGGTCAGCAAGGTCTCTGGGGGATTCAGCGTCCGGGCCACCGAGACGAAATTCAGGCTGCCCCCGGTGAAGGTGGCGGTGTACATCCCCGCCAGCACGTCCCAGTCCTCCCCGAGCAGGGGATGCAGCAACCAGCCCCCCAGCAGCACCCCCAAGACCGTGCTGAGGGCCGCCACCAGAAACGGTCCGAGCAGTTGCCGGGCCTGGGGCCAGAGGCGCCGGAGATCGACCGCGAGCAAGAGCAGGCCGATCGCCAGCGAGGTCAAGGGACCATTGACCCAAGAGGCGGCCTCAGCCTGCAGCTGCACCCCGGCCAGGTTGCTCACCAGCAGGCCGAGCAGCAGCACCACCATCGTCATGCCCAGCTGCCGGCCCCAAGCGGTGCGGCGCGCCAGCAGCCAGCCGAGGGCCGTGAGTGCGAGAACGAGAAGCAAAGACCAAACCATGGACATCAAGGCAGGGTGGAGCCGTCGTGGCAGCGCACCACACGGCCGGCGCCGCGCAGTTCCGTTCGGTAGTGAACGCTGACCGGATCGATCAGCTGGGGATCCAGGCCATCGACACCCAGGCCATCGCGGCCGTGCTCCCGGCCAGAACTATGCAGGTAGCGGCCCTGCCCGAGATAGAGCCCCACATGGGTGCAGCGCTGGGGGCGACCAAAAAAGATCAAATCGCCGGGACGCAGCAGGCCATAGCAACCGGGCGCCACCGCGACGGGCTGGCAGAAGCGCTCCTGCTGGTAGGCATCCCGCGGGATCCAGACCCCCGCGGCGGCATAGGCCGCCTGGATGAAGCCTGAGCAGTCAAAGTCGGGCCCCAGGCTCCCGCCCCAGAGGTAGTGGTTGGCCTGCTGGCGCGCGGCCTCCGCAAAGGCCAAGACGGCAGGCAGGCGCTCAGCAATGGCCGACTCGGACCAGAGCTGCGCCCGTTGGCCCGCGATACAACGGGCATGGCCCAGCAGGTCCCGCGGATCAATCCAGCCGGGGTAGCCGTCCTCCAGCAACCGCACCCGCAGACGCTTCCCGGTCGGCGCCGCTTGACCCAGAACCTGCAGGGCTCGGCCGGCCCAGGCCTGGGTGGCAAGGCCTGGCCCCGACCAATGGCTGTAGAGATTCAGCGGCGCATCGATACGCCAACAACTGCCCGGGTGCAGCAGCTCCAAGGCCACGGGTGTTCCCACGGACAACCTGCTTAACCTCGCCATGACCCCGAGTGGCTGCGATGGCGTTCTACTGCCCTGATGGGGAGATGGAGCAAGCACTGGTTGCGGCGATCAGCAGCCTCGAGCAGGAGGGCCGGCCGGGGCTGAGCGAGCAGCTGTCGGTCACCTGGATCCGCTACGGGCAGTCCCTGCGCGGCGGCACAGCTGGCGAAGGGCAGGGGACCCACTGGCGCGGAAACCAAGCCCGCTATCCCGCGAGCGTGGTGAAGCTCCTCTATCTCCTTGCCGCGGAAGCCTGGCTGCAGCGCGAGCTCATCGACGACACCCCGGAACTGCGGCGGGCCCTGGCCGACATGATCCGGGATTCCAGCAACGACGCCACGGGGCTCGTGGTGGATCTCTTGACGGGAACCTGCAGCGGACCAGAGCTGCCGGCGGCGGCCCTGCAGCAATGGAGCCAGCAGCGCCAACTGATCAACCGCTGGTATGGCGAGCTGGGCTGGCCGGAATGGCCGGGCAATAACGCCTGCCAGAAGACCTGGGGAGACGGCCCCTATGGCCGCGAGCGTCAGTCCTATGGCCCTGAATTGGAGAACCGCAATCGCCTGAGCAGCAACCTGACGGCCCGGGTGCTGCAGGCGGTCATGGCCCGGGAGCTGCTCTCCCCCAGCGCCTGCAGCCGGATGCAAGAGCTGCTCTCCCGCAGCCTGGAGCCCGCGGCCCGCGCCGCTGACCCCGAGAACCAAGTGGATGGATTCCTGGGTGGTGGCCTTCCTGAGGGGGCCCAGCTCTGGAGCAAGGCCGGCTGGATGACCCAGGCCCGCCACGACGCGGCCTACATCGAACTGGAGGGCAAGGCTCCGGCCCTGATCGTGGTGCTCAGCGAGGGCCCCGAGCGCGCCCAGGACGAGGCACTCCTACCGGAGCTCTGCCGGCGCTTGATTGGCCTCTAAACGACCAAAACCCCAGCCCGTGGTCGGACTGGGGTTTGATCGGGGTGTCCCGGTCGGGAACGGAGAGGGAGGGATTCGAACCCTCGACAGAAGTTGCCTCCTGTAACTCCTTAGCAGGGAGCCGCTTTCAACCACTCAGCCACCTCTCCAGTGGCCCGCAAAGACTATCAGGCGCTGGCACCGCGAACGGCCCGTTGGGGCAGGCGCGGCAAGCGGTGTTTGAAACCGCAGAGGATCTCCCAGGGGATGGTACCGATCGGGTCGCTCCAGGCCGTGGGATCGATCCGCTCACCGGCCTCCTCCCCGAGCAGCGTGACGACGCTGCCGGCCTCCAGCTCCGGTACATCCGTGGCATCCAGCACCAGCTGATCCATGGTGATCGCCCCCAGCTGGGGCACCCTCTGACCGCCGAAGAGCACCTCCAGCTGGTTGGAGAGCAGCCGCGGGACGCCATCGGCATAGCCAATCCCCACCACCGCCAGCCGGCTAGGCCGTTGGGTGATGAAGCGATGGCCGTAGCTCACACCAACCCCGGCGGGGACCTCCCGAATCAAGCTGACCCGGGCACGGACGTGCATCGCCGGCTGCAGGTCCAGACCGGAACCGAGGTGATCCGAGGGGCGCTGGCCGTAGAGGGCCAGCCCCACCCGCACCAGGTCGTAGTGCAACTGACGGCTGCGCAGCGTCCCAGCGGAATTGGCCAGGTGGCGGCAACCCGAAGGCAACTGCTGCTGCTGCAGTCCCGTCAGGACAGAGTCGAAGCGCTGCTGCTGGGTGGCCGTCAGGGCATCCAGTCCATTTCCCGGGGCATCGGCTCCAGCCAGGTGGGAATAGACCCCCGCCAGCTGCAGCGACTCCAGACCGGCGATGGCCTGAACCAACCGCGGCCCCTCCTCCCAGGGCGCGCCGAGCCGGCTCATGCCGGTGTCCAATTTGAGGTGGACCGCCAACTGACGACCGCTACCGCTGGCCAGGTTCTGGCAGAGCAACGCCTCACGCATGCCGCTGAGGGTGGGCATCAACTGCCAATGCAGGCAGGCCCGCAACTCATCCGGATGGCTGAGGTTGCCCAGCACCAGGACGGGCTGATCCAGGCCCGCCTGGCGCAACTCCACCCCCTCCTGAAGCGTGGCCACCCCAAAGCAGCTGGCCCCACCGGCGGCGGCAGAACGGGCGACCGGGACCGCGCCGTGGCCATAGCCATCGGCCTTGACCACCGCCATCAGCGCACAGCCCGGCTGCAGCGAGCGCCTCAGGGCCTCGGCGTTGGCCTGGATCGCCGCCTCATCGATTTCCACCCAGGCGCGCTGACGGGGATGGGGCTGCGGCGCCAAGGCAGCGGCCGCCGGGTCCTCGAAGGCAGCAGCAGGCGATGCGTCAACCATCCGCCCTTGGCAGTGCACCTAGCATGCATAGAAATTACGGGGTTGCCCAGCGCAGCTCCCCAGGCAGCGCTCCCATGGGCTCGGTTCTGGTTCTGAACGCCTCCTACGAGCCCCTGAACGTCACCACCTGGCGCAGGGCAACAGTGATGGTGCTCAAGGGAAAAGCCGAGGGGCTGGAGCACTCCCCCGGGCGGCAACTTCGGCCAGGCCTGGGACTGCCAACGGTGATTCGTCTACGGCAATTCGTCCGCGTGCCCTTCCGGCCACTGCCCCTGACCCGCCGGAACGTCTTCCACCGCGATGGTCAGCGCTGCCAGTACTGCGGCAGCAGCAGCGAACGGCTCTCGATCGATCACGTCCTGCCCCGCAGCCGCGGCGGCAGCCACAGCTGGGACAACGTCACCACGGCCTGCCTTCGCTGCAACGTGCACAAGGGCAATCGCACGCCCAAGGAAGCGAGCATGCCCCTGCAATCGGCACCCCGGCGGCCGCTCAGCGGTGCGGTCTTTGAGGCCCAACGGCAGATGGCCAAGGGCGGCCACCTGGAATGGGCCAAGTACGTGGACGGCTGGGAGAACCCGCTCGCTAGTTGACCCCGCTGGCCTGATCAGCCAGTTCCTCCAACTGCCGCCGTTGGTCAGCGGAGACGCAGGCGCCGATCAACTCAGCCAGTTGCCCCTGCAGCACCGGCTCCAGTGAGAAGTTGCGGCCGAGGCGGTGATCGGTCGTGCGGTTGTCCTTGTAGTTGTAGGTGCGGATCTTCTCGCTGCGATCGCCACTACCCACCTGGGCCAGACGGGCCGAGCGCTCCTTGGCGTTGGCCTCGGCCAGCTCGCGCTCATAGAGCTTGGCCCGCAGGATCTCCAGGGCCCGTTCACGGTTCTGCAGCTGGGAGCGCTCTTGGGTGCAGAACACCCGGATGCCGGTGGGTTTGTGCAGCAGGTCCACGGCCGTCTCCACCTTGTTGACGTTCTGGCCGCCGGCGCCGCCCGAGCGGGCGGTGCTGATCTCCAGGTCCGTTGGGTCGATCTGAACCTCCACGGGATCGGCCTCGGGCATGACCGCCACCGTGGCCGTCGAGGTGTGGACCCGGCCCTGGGACTCGGTCGCGGGCACCCGCTGCACCCGGTGCACACCGGCTTCGTACTTGAGCTGACTGAAGACGCTGTCGCCCTGGATCGCCAGAATCAGTTCCTTGTAGCCCCCCAGTTCCGCCTCCGAGGCACTGACGGGCTGGACTTTCCAGCCGACGCTCTGGGCGTAGCGCTCGTACATCCGAGCCAGATCCCCCGCCCAGATCGCCGCCTCATCGCCACCCGCACCGGCGCGAATCTCGAGCATCACGCTGCGTTCGTCCCGGGGATCACGGGGCAGAAGCGCCAAGGTCAGCTGCTCCTCCATGGCGGCAATCTGTGTCGCCAGACCGCTGAGCTCCTCTTGGGCCAGGGCCTCCATCTCCTGGTCGCCGCGGGACTCCTTCAGGAGTTGCCTGGCCTCCTGTTCCTGTTTGCGCCACTGGCAAAGCTGGTCGTAGCCCAGCACTAGGGGCTCCAGCCGGGCCCGCTCCCGCGCGATGGGCTCCAGCTGCGCTGGGTTGGCAGCCACATCCGGGTCTGCCAGCTGCCGCTCCAGGGTTTCAAAGGTGGTGCGTGCCGTCTCCAGACGTTCACGCAGGAAAGAAGCATCCATGGAAGCGGCTCAAGCCAGCAAAAAGCCGGACGCCCTAGAGCATCCGGCTTGGGGAATGAATGTCACGTCAGACGTGAGTGACCGATCAGGCCTTCTCGGCTGCTTCGGCCTTGGGCTCGGCTTTGGCATCGGCGCCAGCAGCGCTGCCCATGCCGTACTTGCGCATGAAGCGATCCACACGACCCTCGGTGTCCAGGATCTTTTGGGTCCCGGTATAGAAGGGGTGGTTGCCGCTCCAGACGTCGACGTGGATCTCGGGGGAGGTGGAGCCAGTGGTCATCACCACTTCTCCGTTGCAGATCACCTTGGCATCGGGATACCAGGTGGGGTGAATGTCGGCCTTCGGCATGACGGGTACGGGGCTGAGGGGCGAAAGCGCAATCAGCGCTTGGAGAACTGAGGAGCCTTACGGGCTTTCTTCAGGCCGTACTTACGACGCTCCTTGGCGCGCGGGTCACGGCTGAGGTGCCCTTCAGTCTTGAGGGGCTTGCGGTTGTCGGGGGACAGCTCGCACAGGGCACGGGCAGCGCCTTGCTTGATGGCATCGGCCTGACCGGTCAGACCACCACCGCGGACGTTGACCAGCAGGTCGTACTCACCACCCAGACCAAGGGTCTGCAGGGGAGCCTTGACTGCCGCCAGGTAGGCGGGGTTGTAGTTCAGGTAGTTGTCACCGGGACGACCGTTGATGGTCACGGTGCCATTGCCAGGAACGACGCGGACGCGTGCCACGGCGGTCTTACGACGGCCGGTTCCCCAGTAGACGACTTTGGTGGTGCTCATTTGGCGGAAGCGGCGGGATCGAGGGCCAGGGCCTTGGGCTGTTGGGCGGCGTGGGGGTGCTCAGCACCCTTGTAGACCTTCAGCTTGCGGAAGAGCTGACGACCGAGAGCGTTGTGGGGAAGCATGCCCTTAACGGCCTTCTCGATGATCCGCTCGGGGATCCGTGCCTGCAGCGCAGCGAAGGTTTCGGTCTTCATGCCACCGGGGCGACCGGAGTGACGGCGGTAGACCTTGTCGGAAGCCTTGTTGCCGCTCACACGCACCTTCTCAGCATTGATCACCACGACGAAGTCGCCGGCGTCGATGTGAGGGGCGAAGTTGGGGTTGTTCTTACCCCGCAGAACCGAAGCGACCTCGGTGGCAAGCCGGCCGAGGGTCTGGTTCTCAGCGTCCACCAGATACCACTGGCGTGCTGAGGAATCCTGGGGGGGGACGAGAGTCTTGTTCATCGCGCCGGCGGGCCGGTTCGGATAGGACCCCATCACCACGCTTAGGCGGGTGGGGTTGGACAGGGTGTCTGGACTGTGGGTCTCGACTAATGACGGCAGCCACCCGATCACTCGGGTGTCAATCGCTCGTTGAGTGAACCTACCGCTTCGCCGATCCCCACTTCGGGGGACAGGGTTTACAGGCAGGGGCTGGCCGCCGATGGACATCGGCAGGTCAACTCTGAGACCGGCAGACCCAGTCAGTGCAAGGACTGACCCGGTGCTGCTGGCGGTGCATCAGAGCCCTCCAGCAAATACCGCGGTTGACAATCGTACCAGGCAGCCTGGGGGAAGACCTCACTCGGGTAGCCCACCCTCAGCAGGCACAACCCCTGCGGGGGAGCGGCTTCTTTGACCTCCTCACGGGCCTGGTTTCGCCAGCGGCGACTGAAGGCCTCCAGGCTGAGGCGTCCCTCCCCGACGGCCACCAGCTGCCCCATCACAAGGCGCACCATCCCGTAGAGAAAGCCGCTGGCCTGAAGCTCCACCTCCAGCAGGTCACCGCGGCGCTGCACCGAGACCTCCTGGAGGGTCGTACGGGAGTGTGAACGGGCGCTACCCGCCCTCTCAAACGCCGCAAAATCGTGCTCCCCGAGCATGCCCTCGAGGGCCTCGCGCATCCGGTCCTCATCGAGCCTGAACTGATAGCGGTGCCAGCTCCAGGGAGCCAGAAACAGATTGGGGATGCGGGCGTTGTAGATCGTGTAGCGGTAGCGCCTGTAGGTGGCGCTAAAGCAGGCATGCCAGTCCGCGGGAACGGAAGCTGCTGAACGCACGCGGATGCTGGCCGGCAGGCGGCCGTTGAGGGCCGCGGGCCAGCGGTGCGGAGGAATCGGGCCGGCGCAGTCGAAATGCACCACCTGGCCAGCGGCGTGAACGCCGCTGTCGGTTCGGCCAGCCGCCACAACGGTGGCGGGGCCATCTGGATCCAACTGAACCAAGGCCCGCTCCAGCGCTTCCTGGACGCTGGGGTCCCGGGGCTGGCGCTGCCAGCCGCAATAGGCCGAGCCGTCGTACTGCAGGCAGAGGGCGATGCGCCTAAGCCCCCCTGCTGGCGTCGCGTCAGTCAAAGCTGCTGCACCAAAGCCATAAAAAACCGCGCGGAGGAGAGCCCCCCACGCGGCGCGGATGATCGACAGCAGGTCCGCTCGGACCCACGGACTCAGACCAGCTCGATGATCGCCATTTCGGCGTTGTCGCCACGGCGGGGAACGGTGCGAATGATGCGGGTGTAACCGCCATTGCGGTCGCCGTAACGCTCCTGGGCCTTGTCGAACAGGGCGTGGACCAGTTGCTTGTCGTAGATGTAGCCGATGGCACGACGGCGGGCGGCAAGGCTGCCGTCCTTGGCCAGGGTGATCATGCGCTCAGCTTCATCGCGAAGCGCCTTGGCACGGGCCTTGGTGGTGGTCAGACGACCTTCACGGATCAGCTGAGTGGTCAGAGCGCGAAGCATGGCTTTGCGCTGGTCGGCGGGACGCCCCAACTTGGGGACTCGGCACTGGTGACGCATGACTAAATCGGGTTAACGCGGGAGACAGGGTGCTGCGCGATCAGGCGCTGGTGCGGCTCTGGGGCAGAGAGATACCGATGCGCTCGAGGGCCTCGATCACCTCGTCAGCCGACTTGGAACCGAAGTTCTTGATTTCGAGCAGATCTTCGTAGCTGAAGCCCATCAGGTCAGACACGGAGTTGACTTGGGCGCGCTTCAGGCAGTTGTAGGCGCGAACCGAGAGGTTCAGCTCTTCCAGGGGAATCTGAGCTTCGGCGGAGGGCTCGGGCTCCTGGCCTTGCTCCTCTTCCATGGTCAGGGTCGCCATGGGCTGGATCAAGGTGATCAGCTGGTTGGCGGCCTGGGCCATCGCGTCGTCAGGCGTCAGGGAGCCGTCGGTCTGAATCTCCAGACGCAGGCGCTCACGGGCCGATCCGCCTTCACCGACAGCGGTCTCGTCGATGGTGTAATTCGCCCGCTGGACAGGCATGAAGACGGCGTCAATCTGGAGAAGATCGACAGCGCTGGTGTCCTCAACGCGGCGGTCAACGGGGCGATAGCCAACACCACGCTCGACGTGCACCTCGAGCTCCAGGCTGTGGCCTTCGGCGACGGTGGCAATGGGGCGGGCGGGGTCGATCACCGACACCTGTGAGGAGAACTGCAGGTCACCGGCGGTGACGGTCGCAGGACCATTCACGACCAGGCGGCCGATCTCCAGCTCGCGGGTGCGGCTGTTGACGGCAACGTCCTTGCAGTTGAGAAGGATGTCGAGGACGTCTTCGCGGACGCCAGGAACGGTGGCGTACTCGTGGTTCACGCCAGCGATGCGCACGGCGGTGATGGCGCTGCCCTCCAGGGCACCCATCAGCATGCGGCGCAGGGAATTACCGAGGGTCGTCGCCTGGCCACGCTCAAGGGGGCCAATGACGAAGACGCCGGTTTGGGAACGATCGTCAGCGATCTGGTGTTCAACCCGATCGATCTGGTACTGCAACACGGTCTGAAGCTCAGATAGGTGGATGGACCCCCTCTGGGGCTAGTCGATGCGTCGAATCAGACCCGGCGACGCTTGGAACGGCGGCAACCGTTGTGGGGCAGCGGGGTGACGTCACGGATCAGGGTGATCTCCAGACCGGCAACCTGCAGGGCACGGATGGCGGTTTCACGACCGGAACCAGGACCGCGAACCAGCACCTCGATTTGGCGCATCCCCTGCTCAAGGGCGCGACGGGCTGCTGCTTCTGCGGCGGTCTGGGCGGCGAAGGGGGTGCCTTTACGGGCGCCCTTGAAACCGCTGGCACCAGCGGAGCTCCAGGAGATCACTTCACCAGCGGTGTCAGTGATGGAGACGATGGTGTTGTTGAACGTGCTCTGGATGTGGGCAACGCCATTAGGGACGTTGCGCTTCGTCTTCTTGGAACCAGATTTCTTGGCGGGCTTGGCCATGGATAAAGCCCTGCGGTCGCAGGGAGGTGATCGGGGGTCTTAGGGGGGCAACCTGGTGACGACGGCACGCAATCGGCCGAACGGCAGGTGCTAGGGGGCCAAAGGGCTAGGGCAAGCCGCGGCTTACTTCTTCTTACCGGCCACGGTCTTGCGGCTACCGCGGCGGGTCCGGGCATTGGTGCGGGTGCGCTGACCGCGAACGGGCAGACCGACGCGGTGACGACGGCCACGGACGCAGCCGATGTCCTGCAGGCGCTTCATGGCCATGCCCTCCTGACGGCGAAGATCGCCTTCGAGGGTGTAGCTCTCGGTTGCACCGCGCAGCTTTTGGACGTCGGAATCATCCAGGTCCTTGACGCGGGTGTCGGGGTTGACACCGGTCTTGGCCAGAATCTTTTGGGCCGTGGTCAGGCCGATTCCGTAGACGTAGGTCAGGGCGATTTCGATCCTCTTGTCGCGAGGAATATCAACGCCGGCGATACGAGCCACTGAAAAAACGTTGGGGGTGAGCAGGGGAAGGACTTGAGCGGTTGCCCTCAGAACGAACCGAGAGACACTCAAGCCAGTTGTTTTGGTCCCAAGGGACCGGGGGCAAGGTCAGCGCAGGATCAACCCTGGCGCTGCTTGTGCTTCGGGTTGGTGCAGATGACCATCACCCGACCGTGCCGGCGAATCACGCGGCACTTGTCGCACATTTTCTTGACCGAGGCACGCACCTTCATGGGAGCGGTCTCTCCAAATTTCCAAACAGCGACCTTACCACAGGGGTCAACCCAACATGGCTGCGATCCGATCGGCAATGGCGTCGACTGTGCCGGCCGCTTCGACCGGGGCAATCAGCCCGCGTTCGCGGTAATAGGCAATCAGGGGCTCGGTTTGCACGCGGTAGACCTCCAGGCGGTGGCGGATGACCTCCTCGTTGTCGTCGGCCCGGCCGCGGGAGAGCAATCGCTGCACCAGAACACCGTCATCGAGTTCCATCAGAACGACGAGCTCGATCTGCTGGCCCAGCTCCTCGAGCAGGCTGGCCAGGGCATCGGCCTGGGCGACGTTGCGGGGGAAGCCATCCAGCAACCAGCCACCACTGTGGTTTTGCAGGCGGCTGCGGACGATCGCCAGCACCAGTGCATCGCTCACCAGCTCACCGCGGGCCATCACGGCCTCCGCCTCTTTGCCCAGGTCGCTGCCGGCGGCGACTTCAGCCCGCAGCAGATCACCGGTGGAGAGGTGGAGCAGGCCTTGGCTCTCGGCAAGCTTCTGGGCTTGGGTGCCCTTACCGGCGCCGGGGGGACCGAGGAACAGCAGACGTTGCTTCATGGCAAGGAAGGAAGAGAAGGAGCAAGGAGGGGGGAGTTACTGGCGAACCATGCCTTCGTACCGCTGGGAGATCACGGCGGTTTGCAGTTGCTTGGCGGTCTGAATCGCGACGCCAACCAAGATCAACAGGCTCGTGGCACCCAAGCCTTGGAAGGTCTGCACGCGCGTGGCCGACTCCACGGCCGAGGGCACGATCGCCACAGCCCCTAGGAAAAGGGCGCCCAGCAAAGTCAGACGGTTTTGGATACCCGTCAGGTAAGCCGTGGTCGCTGAGCCAGGGCGAACCCCAGGGATGGCGACACCACCGCGCTTGAGGTTGGAGGCCACGTCCACAGGACGCACCGTGAGGGTGGCGTAGAAGAAGGAGAAGCCAATGATCAGCCCGAAGAAGAGCAGCGCATAGACCCAGGGGGTGCTGCTGTTGGGGCTCAGGAAACTGGCGACCTGAATCAGCGTGGGGTTCTTGCTGAAGTTGGCGATCTGCAGCGGCAGGAAGACCACGGCCGAGGCAAAGATGATCGGCATCACGCCACCGGCATTGAGCTTCAGGGGCAGGTAGCTCTGGCGGGCGGAGATCCCGGCCCCGCCTACCTGGCGCTTGGCGCTGACGATCGGGATGCGGCGGCTGCCCTCCTCGACGCAGACGATGCCAACGATGGTGATCAGGAAGACCGCCACCAGGACGACGATGCCGCCAACGGCCTCACGACCGCCGGTTTGGGCCAACTCGATGGTCGAGCCCAAGGCCCTGGGGAGAGTGGCCACGATGTTCAGGTAGATGACCAGGGACGCGCCCTGGCCGATGCCCCGCTCGGTGATCACCTCACTGAGCCACATCACCACCATCGAACCTGTCACTAGGGCGATCGCCGTCTGCACGACGAAGACCAGATCCGGTGTGCCGGGAAGGGCGTAGGGACGGAGGATCAGGGCAAAGACGATGCTTTGGAACAGTCCCCAGCCCAGGGCGACATAGCGGGTGTACTGGGCGATCTTGCGGCGTCCCGCCTCGCCTTCGTTCTTCTGCAGATCCTCCAGCTGCGGCAGGGCGGATGTCAGCAGCTGAATGATGATCGAGGCGTTGATGAAGGGAAGGATCCCCAGGGCGAAAACACCCAACGCGGAGATGCCGCCACCGGTGAAGATGTCCAGGAAGCCCAGCAGGGAGCCGCCTTGGGCAGCGAAGGCCTGGAAGGCCTGGCGGTCGATCCCAGGCACGGGGATATAGATGCCCAGACGCACCAGGAGCAGCAGCCCCAAGGTGATGAGAACCCTGTCGCGCAGATCCTTGGCTTGGACCAGCTGCGTGAGGATTTCACCGGCACTGGGGTTACGCCCCCGGCTGACGACCATGGCAGGTGCAGACGAACAAGAAAAAACCGCCTAGCGATCGATCCGATCACCAGACGGCATTGACCTTAATGGGCCGTGGACAAGCGGAGATCAGATCTCTTCGCAGGTGCCACCAGCGGCTTCGATCTTCTGGCGGGCCGAGGCGGTGAACGCGGCCGCCTGGACGGTCAGCTTCACGCTGAGTTCGCCATTACCCAGGACCTTCAGGGGGGCCTTGGGGTTGGTCACCAGACCGTCCTTCACCAGGGTGTCGATGTTGACGGTGCTGCCGGCCTTGAGCTCGGACAGCTTGGCAACGTTGATCACCGTGTAGTTCTTGGGGTTGATCACGGTGAAGTGCTTCAGCTTCGGCACCCGGCGGTACAGAGGCATCTGGCCACCCTCGAAGCCAGGACGGGTCGGACGACCCGAACGGGACTTCTGACCGCGCATGCCGAAACCGCAGCTGGCGCCTTGGCCGGCGGCGATGCCGCGTCCCTTACGCAGCTTGCGGCGACGGGCCCCCTTCTGGGGGGCGAGGGACTGGAGATTGAGCGACGTCATGGCGGTCCTCAGGAGTAGATCTGCTCGAGGGAGATGCCACGCTCCTTGGCGGTCTCCTTGTGGGTACGCAGGCCGGCCAGGGCATCCATGGCGGCGCGGGCGTTGTTCAGGGGGGTCTTGGAGCCTAGGCGCTTAGCGAGCACGTTCTTAATGCCGGCAAGCTCAAGCACCGTACGGATGGAACCACCTGCGATCACACCGGTACCAGGGGCAGCGGGACGGATCAGAACGCTGGCAGCGCCGTCACGGCCGTTGCTCAGGGTGGGGATCGAGGAGTGACGGGTCAGAGGCACCTTGACCAGGTGCTTCTTGCCATCGGCGACGCCCTTGCGGACAGCACCGATCACGTCGCCAGCCTTGCCGACGCCGACGCCGACTTGGCCCTTCTCGTTGCCGACGACAACGATGGCCCGGAAGCTCATCTTCTTACCGCCCTTGACGGTCTTGGAGACGCGGCGGATTTGCACCACGCGCTCCTGCCATTCGGAGTCACGCTCCTGGCCACGACGGCCACGGCGGTCGCCACCGCGACGGTCGCCACGGCCTTCGCCGCGACCACCACGGCGCTGGTCCTGCTGCTGACCTTCGGCCGCTGCGGGCACGTCAGCTGCCGCTGGCACGGCGTTGGACTGGGTGTTGTTGGTTTCGGTCATGGTGAGAGCAGGGATCAGAACTGAAGGCCCGCTTCCCGGGCGGCGTCAGCCAGGGCCTTGACACGGCCGTGGTAGAGGTTGCCGCCACGATCGAAGACCACCGATTGAATGCCCTTGGCAAGGGCACGCTTGGCGACCAGCTGACCGACTGCGACAGAAGCATCGCAGGTGGCGCCGATGGTGACGTTGCTGCGGAGCTCTTTATCGACGGTGGAGGCAGAGCAGAGGGTGCTCTGCGCAACGTCGTCGATGACTTGTGCGTAGATGTGGTTGTTGGAGCGGAACACAGCCAGGCGAGGACGCGCGGCGGTGCCGGAGAGATTGCGGCGCAGACGGCGGTGACGCTTTTGTGTCTGCTGCTTGCGGGAAAGGGTGGACATGGAAGTACTGGGTAAAAACGCTTAAGCAGACCTCACTTCTTACCGGTCTTACCGGCCTTGCGGAGGATGCGTTCGCCCGCGTACTTGATGCCCTTGCCCTTGTAAGGCTCGGGGGGACGGATGGCGCGAACTTTGGCCGCTTCGTTGCCCACCAGCTCCTTGTCGGGGCCGGAGACAATCACGGTGGTGTTGCCGTCGACGGCGAAGGTCACGCCCTCGGGGGCGATCATTTCGACCTGGTGGCTGTAACCAGCGCTGACGACGAGCTTCTTGCCCTGAACGGCGGCGCGGTAACCCACACCGACGATCTCGAGCTTGCGGGTGAAGCCCTGGCTGACACCCTCGACCATGTTGGCCACGAGGGTCCGGCACAGACCGTGGCGCTCACGGGAGCGACGGCTGGTGCTGGAGGGGGAGACCACAAGGGTGCTGCCGTCCTGAGCAATGGCCACGCCCTCAGGCAGGGTGCGGCTCAGTTCGCCCTTAGGGCCTTTGACTTTGACGTCAAGGCCGTTGAGGCTGACGGTGACGCCGCCCGGAACGGGAATCGGCGATTTACCAATACGAGACATGAATCAATCCCCCTAATCAGTAGACGTAAGCGAGCACTTCGCCACCGACGCCCTGCTTGCGGGCGTCGCGGTCGCTCATCACACCCTTGGAGGTGGAGATGATGGCCACGCCGAGACCGCCCAGCACTTTGGGGAGCTGACGAGTGTTCTTGTAGACGCGCAGGCCAGGCTTGCTGACTCGCTGCACGGTGCGGATGATCGGCTGGCGATGCTTGCCGCTGTACTTGAGTTCCAGCACCAGGTGCTTCATCACGCCTTCACCTTCTTCGGTGATCTCGGCGATGAAACCTTCCTGTTGCAGCACCTTGGCGATGCTCTGGGCCATGCGCGAGGCAGGCACCTTGGTGGATTGATGACGTTTCTCACTCGCATTGCGAATGCGGGTGAGCATGTCGGAAATCGGGTCGTGATTAGCCATAGGTCGGGTCCGAAGAGGGCTCAGTTGCTGCGGAACGGCATTCCCATCTCGCGGAGGAGGGCCCGGCCCTCTTCGTCGTTACGGGCAGTGGTCACGATGGTGATGTCCATGCCCCGGATGGCATCGATCTTGTCGAAAGAGATCTCGGGAAAAATGATCTGCTCCTTCACCCCGAGGGTGTAGTTGCCACGACCGTCGAAGCTCTTCTCGCTCACACCGCGGAAGTCGCGGATGCGGGGGAGAGCCAGGTTGATGAGACGCTCGAGGAACGCATACATGCGGTCACCGCGGAGGGTGACGGCCACGCCAATCGGCATGCCCTGACGGATTTTGAAGCCAGCGATGGCCTTCTTGGCGCGGGTCACAACCACCTTTTGACCGGTGATGGTGGCCAGCTCCTCGATCGAGGCCTCAAGGGCCTTGGCGTTGGCTGCGGCTTCGCCGAGACCCCGGTTGACGGTGACTTTCACCACCTTGGGGACTTCGTGAATGTTCGAGAGACTGAGATCCTTAAGCAACTTGGGCTGGATCTTCTCCCGATAGTTCTGTTTAAGGGACATGACGGGGAAAGGAGATGCGCTTCTGGGCTTGGTCAGAAGGCGGACAAGGTCGATGTAAGAGAGATCAGTCGAGGATCTCGCCGGTTTTCTTGAGGCGGCGCTTCTTGGTGCCGTCCTTCTCCACCACGATTTCCACGCGGCTGGCCACCTTCTTATCGGTGGAATACAGCATCACGTTGGAAGCGTGCAGGGAGGCCTCTTCGGTCACGATGCGACCGGTTTCGCCTTCCTGGGTGGGCTTCATGTGACGGGTGCGCAGGTTGATGCCCTGCACAACCACGCGGTTCTCATAGGGAAGGGTGCGCAGGACCTCACCGGTCTTGCCCTTGTCCTTACCGCTGATCACCTGGACGGTGTCGCCCTTCTTGATGCGCATTTTGGCGCGCACCTGAACTTTGGCTTTAGGGGTGGCAGTCGCCATCTCAGATCACCTCCGGAGCGAGGGACACGATCTTGGTGAAGTTGCGGTCACGCAGTTCGCGAGCCACAGGACCGAAGACGCGGGTTCCCTTGGGGTTGTTGTCAGTGCCGAGGATCACGGCAGCGTTGTCGTCAAAACGGATCGAGTTGCCGTTGACGCGACGCATGGTGGCTTTGGTGCGAACCACCACAGCCTTGACCACGTCGGACTTTTTCACGCCCATGTTGGGCATGGCGTCCTTGACGGCGGCCACGATCACGTCGCCCACGTGGGCGTAGCGACGGTTGGTGCCCAGCACGCGGATGCACTGGATGCGCTTGGCGCCGCTGTTGTCAGCGACGTTGAGGAACGTTTCCTGTTGAATCATCGGGAGGTCTCCTCAGCTGGCGCTGCTGTTGTTCAGCACCTCGGCCACGGACCAACGCTTGGTGCGGCTGAGGGGACGGGTTTCGGTGATGCGGACGCGGTCACCCACCTTGCAGGTGTTGGCCTCATCGTGCGCCTTGTAGCGCTTGGTGCGGCTCACCGTCTTTTGATAGATGGGGTGGGGAAGCGGTTTTCGACCGCCACCACCACGGTTTTATCCATCTTGTCGCTGACGACGGTGCCGACCCTTTCCTTGGTTGCCATAACGGTTACTTAGGGGATCAGGAAGCGGCGGAGCTCTTGCGCTCCGTTTGCACCGTCAGCAGCTGGGCCAGCTTGATGCGGGCGGCCTTGAAGCGGTGCGGGTTCTCGAGACGGCGGGTGGCCTGCTCGAAACGAAGGGTGAACAGTTCGCGACGGGTGTCGTCGATCTGCGTGGTGATGTCGCCGTCGGAAAGCTTGCGCACCTCGGCGATGTCGGGACGGGCCATGGTCAGGACTCCACGGTGGTGGCGGCCGCGGCGGCAGCCTGGTCAGCTTCCTGATCCGCCAGGGTCAGGAACTTGGTCTTCACGGGCAGCTTGTACTGCGCCAGGCGCATGGCCTCTTTGGCGATCTCGGGGGTGATTTCGGCACCGCCCATCTCGAAGAGAATGCGGCCGGGCTTGATCACAGCCACCCAGAACTCCGGGTTGCCCTTACCGGAACCCATCCGGGTCTCGGCGGGGCGCATGGTCACCGGCTTGTCGGGGAAGATCCGGATCCAGATCTTTCCGCCCCGCTTGACGTAGCGGGTCATGGCACGGCGGCTGGCCTCAATCTGGCGGGAGGTGATCCACCCGCACTCTTGGGCCTGCAGAGCGAACTGACCGAAGGCGATGGTGTTGCCACGGGTGGCGACACCGCGCATGCGGCCGCGCTGCTGCTTACGGAATTTGACGCGTCTTGGACTCAGCATGGTTCAGGCCTCCTGATCACTCTTCGTTCGAACGGTCTTCGAACTGTTGGGGCCGGCGGCTAGCGCGGCGCTTGGGCGCAGCACCCACGGGCACCTTGTCCTGAGTGCCGGGAAGCACTTCCCCTTTGAAGACCCAAACCTTGATGCCCAGCACCCCGTAGGTGGTGGTGGCCACTTTGGTTGCGTAGTCGATGTCGGCGCGGAGGGTGTGCAGGGGCACCCGACCTTCACGGCTCCACTCGGTACGGGCAATTTCTGCACCGTTGAGGCGGCCGCTGACCTGAAGCTTCATGCCCAGGACACCAGCGCGCTGAGCACGCTGGATGGCCATACGCATGACGCGACGGAAGGCAACACGCTTCTCGAGCTGTTGAGCGATGTACTCAGCCAGCAGGAAGGCGTCAGCGTCAACGCGCTCCACTTCCACCACGTTGATCCGCACCTGACGGGCGGAGTCACCAATGGTTTTTTGGATGCCGCTGCGCAGCTCTTCAATGCCGCTGCCCTGGCGGCCGACGAGAACGCCGGGGCGGGCAGTTTTGAGCTCAACCTCAAGCTGATCGGCCTTGCGGGCGATCACAACGTCGCTGATGCCAGCGGCGCCGTACTTCTTGTGGATGAACTTACGGATCTGATCGTCTTCCTTCAGGAGAGACGGATAGGTCTTGCTGGGGGCGTACCAGCGGGACCGGTGTTCCTGGGTGATCCCCAGGCGCAAGCCGGTTGGATGGATCTTGTGTCCCATCGATCGGTGTCCTCGGGGGTCAGGCGGCAGGAGCCACAGCAATGCTGATGTGGCAAGTCTTTTTCTGGATCGCGTAGGCGCGACCCTGGGCACGGGGGCGATAACGCTTCATCACCGGACCCATGTCAGCCGTAGCGACAGAGATCACGAGAGAGGCGGGATCGAGACCCAGGTTGTGCTCGGCGTTGGCCACAGCGCTGCGCAGGACCTTGGTGATCGGTCCGGTGGAGCGGTAGGGCATGAACTCGAGCATGATCAGCGCGTCGCGATAGCTGCGACCGCGGATCTGGTCGAGAACCCGGCGAACCTTGGACACGGAACCGCGGATATAGCGGCCGTGTGCCTGGGCAGTCGTGGATGAGGTGTTTGCCATGTCCTCAGCGGCCTCCTTTCTTGTCCTTGATGTGGCCGCGGAAGTTGCGCGTTGGCGCAAATTCCCCCAGCTTGTGGCCCACCATCTGCTCCGTCACGTAGACGGGCACATGGGCCTTGCCGTTGTGCACGGCAATGGTGTGGCCGATCATCATCGGCAGAATCGTGGAAGCACGTGACCAGGTCTTGATCACGGACTTGTCATCGGCGGCGTTCTGCTTCTCAACCTTCCGCAGAAGGCTGTCGGCAATGAACGGACCTTTTTTGAGTGAACGTCCCATAGCGGTTTAAACGAACAGCAAAGCGGTGAGGTTGATCAGGAATCGCGTCCGCCACGGCTCCGCTTGGAGGTGCGGCGACGTTTCCGGAGCACAAACCGATTGCTGGGTTTGTTCCGCTTGCGGGTCTTGAGGCCCAGTGCAGGCTTACCCCAAGGAGTGACAGGGCCAGAACGGCCGATCGGAGCGCGGCCCTCGCCACCACCGTGGGGGTGATCGCAGGGGTTCATCACGCTGCCTCGGACCTGGGGGCGACGACCCAGCCAGCGGCGACGGCCGGCCTTGCCCAGGCTGGTGTTCCGAACCTCAGCGTTACCCACTTCGCCGAGGGTGGCGTAGCACTCACGGCGGACCAGGCGCACCTCGGTGGAGGGCAGCTTGAGGGCGACGTAGTCACCTTCCTTGGCCATCACTTGAGCGCTGGCACCAGCGGTACGAACCATCTGGCCACCGCGACCGGCGTAGAGCTCAACGCAGTGAACGCTGGAGCCCAGGGGGATCGCCGAGAGGGGCAGGGCATTGCCGGTCTCGATCGGAGCATCGGGGCCGGAGACCACGGTGGAGCCCACGGTCACGCCAGCCGGAGCCAGGATGTAGCGCTTCTCGCCATCGGCGTAGAAGAGCAAAGCCAGGCGGGCGTTGCGGTGGGGGTCGTAGTGGATCGCTGCCACCTTGGCGACCACACCGTGCTTATTGCGGCGGAAGTCGACCAGGCGATAGAGGCGCTTGTGGCCACCACCGCGATGGCGGCAGGTGATCACACCGCGGTTGTTGCGACCTTTGCGTTGGTGCTTGGCCACCACCAGGCCCCGTTCGCGACCACGACCGGTGACTTCAGCGAAATCGCTGGCGACACGGGTACGGGTGCCGGGGGTGATGGGGCGGTACTTACGGATTCCCATAGTTCTTCAGACCCCTCAGGCTTCAGGGAACAGCTGGATGGCATTGCCATCGGCAAGGCGAACCACAGCCTTCTTCACCTGGGCACGCTTGCCGGCGAATCGGCCCACGCGGCGGGAGCGGCGAGGGGGGTTCATGGTGCTCACACCAACGACTTTGACGTCGAACAGTTGTTCAACGGCAGCCTTGATGTCGGGCTTGGCAGCCCGATGGTCCACCTCAAAGGTGTACTGATTGAGCTCGATGGCGCGGGTGGCCTTCTCAGTAATCAGGGGCCGACGGATCACATCCGCCAGGCGACCTTGAAAGCGTTCAGTCATCGCCGTAGACCTCCTGAATCTTCGCGAGTGCTTCCTCGCTCACCACCAAGGAATTGGCGTGGAGCAGGTCGAACACGTTGAGCTGATCTGCGGCGATCAGCTTCACCTTTTCGAGGTTGCGCACCGAGCGGCGCACCACCTCGCTGGGGGCATCCAGCACCACCAGCACCTTGGAGCCAGCGGCGATGCCGAAGCGGCTCAGGGCAGCGGTGATTTCTTTGGTCTTCGGGGTTTCAAGACCCGAAGCAAAGCCCTTCACCACAGTGATGTCAGCGGCGCGGCTCATCAGCGCAGTGCGCAGAGCCAGGCGACGCTCCTTGCGGTTCATCGCAAGGTTGTAGGTGCGGGGCTTCGGCCCGAACACCACACCACCGCCGGGACGCAGGGGGGTCCGGATCGAACCCTGACGGGCGCGACCGGTGCCCTTCTGCTTGTAGGGCTTGCGGCCACCGCCGGCCACCTCAGCGCGGGTGAGGGTGCTGGCCGTGCCCTGACGGGCATGGGCGAGCTGACGCACCACAGCGCGGTGCACCAGATCGTTAGCGGAGCTTTCCTTAGCGACTTTCAGGTCAAGGCTGGCCTTGCCGGCCTCTTTGCCTTGCCAGTCGCGAACAACACAGTTAGCCATCTCTGTCCTCCTCAGTTCGCGGCTTTGGCGCCCACCCGCTTAGCGGGGAGGATGTTCAGCAGGGCTCCGGGCTTACCGGGAACCGAGCCTTTCACCACGAGCAGGTTGCGCTCAGCATCCACCTTGAGGATGGTGAGGCCGCGGGTGGTGATTTGCTTGCCGCCGTAGCGACCAGCCATGCGCTTGCCGGGGTACACGCGGCCGGGGGTCGTACCCGCACCGGTGGAGCCAGGCTCGCGGTGGTTCTTCGAACCGTGGGTCATGGGACCGCGGCTGAAGCCGTGGCGCTTCTGGTAACCAGCGAAACCACGACCGATGGTGTCGCCGCTCACATCGACCTTCTGGCCCGCCTCAAAGGCGGCCACGGTGACGTCACCACCGAGTTCCAGACCGTCGACAGAGTCAACGCGGTATTCCTTCAGGTGGCGCAGCAGCTCGTCGCCCGACTTAGCCAGGTGGCCCTTAGCGGGCTTGCTGACGAGCTTTTCGCGGATATCACCGAAGCCCAGCTGAACGGCGGTGTAGCCGTCGGTGCTGTCGGTTTTGAGTTGGGTAATGCGGCAAGGACCTGCCTCGATCACGGTGACCGGGATGGCCCTGCCTTCGTCGTCGAAGAACTGGGACATGCCCAGTTTCTTCCCAAGAATGCCGATGGACATAAGGAGGGAGATACGCCAGCTGGACCACCACTCACAGGGAGTGGCGTGACTGAATCGAGTGGCGCAAGAAACCGATGGAGCTGAAATTTCCGGTTAACCCGGAACTGCAGTGGACCAATGCGGCGGAGCTAGCGACTCGAATCAGTGGGGGCTGGGACTTGCTCAGAAGAAGAAGCCAAAGGCGTCTTCAAGGTTGAGCAGTATCCCGGCGACTCAGAAGAGCCACACGGGCCCGGGAAGGCCGCCACCACTGGCGACCTTGTGCATTGCCCTGGAGGCCCGGCTAGCGGACGGGCACAGTTGCAATTGCACAAGCGAACACCATACCCCAGCGCATAACACCCTTCCCTTGCGATCAGCTGCCAGACTTCCGCAAGCGCTGATCCGCCCCATGCCCCTGCTGCTCACCGGCCGCGGTTTCCGCCAGGAGCTGGAGCGGGCGGGCGCCTTGGCCCTCTACGCACCATTAGAAGGTGGCGCCGAGACCAGGCTGCTGCGCCGGATGCGCGCCGCTGGCTACCGGGCCCAGCTCACCTCCGCACGCGGCCTGGGGGATCCAGAAGCGTTCCTTCTGCAGTCCCACGGCGTGCGTCCTCCCCACCTCGGGCACCAAAGCGTTGGCCGCGGCGCGGCCGTTGGTGAGGTGCAAATGGCCACCCCACAACTGGGACACCTCTTTGAGGGCAACGCCCCTGTGCTGCTTTGGCTGCTGGAGGGGCAGGTCCTCTCCACCGCTGAGCTCGAGTCGCTGATCAATCTGACCCAACGGGAGCCCCGCCTGAAGATCGTCGTGGAGATGGGCGGCGCCCGTGCCCTGCGATGGCAGCCCCTGAGCTCCGTTCTGACCGCAACCGTTTGACCCCAGAGGCGGCCCTTCAAAACGGCCGCTGGGTCAAATTGATCTGCGGCGCCGGAAATCAAGACCTGGCGGCCATCGAAGACCTCTGCGCGCTCTACACCGCAGCGGGCATCCACTGCATCGACATTGCCGCCGATACGGGCGTTGCGGAGGCCGCCAGGCGCGGCATGGACTGGGCTGTGGCCCGGGGTGCCCAGCGCCCCTGGCTGATGGTCAGCCTCAGCGACGGCGCCGACCCCCACTTCCGCAAGGCCAGCTTTGACCCCAGCCGCTGTCCCACCGACTGCCCCAGGCCCTGCCAAAAGGTCTGCCCGGCCTTGGCCATTGGCGATCACGGCGGCGTCCAGGCGGAGCGCTGCTACGGCTGTGGGCGCTGCCTGCCCGCCTGCCCCCTGGGCCTGATCGATGAACAGCAGCAGTGGCTCAGCGCCGAAGCGGTCCCCGAACTCCTCCGGAGCATCAACCCGGATGCGGTTGAACTGCACACCCAGGCGGGACGACAGAGCGCCTTCGAAGCCCGCCTGAGCCAGCTCAAGGCCAGCGGCGTTCGCCTCCAGCGCCTGGCGATCAGCTGCGGACTGGAGCGGGGCGCCGGCAGCCAGGAGACCACACCCCTGAGTAGCCGGGAGCTCGCCAGGGAGCTCTGGCAGCGCTTTGGCGCCCTGCGCCAGGCGGGCTACCGGCCGCTCTGGCAGCTCGATGGTCGTCCCATGAGCGGGGACGTCGGAGTGGGGACCGCCCGCTCCGCCGTGAAATTGCTGGAGGCGATCGCCCCCTGGGCACCGCCAGGCCCGCTGCAACTGGCCGGGGGAACCAACGGCAAAACGGTTGAGCTCCTGGGCCCCAGCCGCCGGGCGGCCGGTGTTGCCTTTGGCGGGATGGCCCGCAGCCTGCTGCAACCCTGGCTGCAGGAAGCCGATGAGCGCGGGCAGCCCCTGAGGGACATTCCCGAGCTCGAAGCGATCGCCAGCACCAGCGTGATGGCCCTCATCCAACCCTGGCTGGAGCGCTAATCGCTAGAACGCCCCCATGGCTTCAGCACCGACCAGCCCGCAACGCATCACGGACGACCTCGATCGCCTGCTCGAGGTCTTGCCCGAGGCCGTGCGCAGTGCCCTGGGCTCCGCTGAAGCCCGTGAGCAATTGCTTGAGGTCGTCCTTGATCTCGGCCGGATCCCTGAGGCCCGTTACCCGGGACGTGCCGTCCCCCTTGGGGCGAACCCGATTGAGCGCAGCGACCTGGCGGCGGTGGTCGAACAACTCGGAACCTTTGGAGGCGACAACCGAGCGGGCATCGAGCGGACCCTGCACCGCATCAGCGCCATTCGCAACCGCAGCGGCGACGTCGTCGGCCTGACCTGCCGGGTCGGCCGAGCGGTGTTCGGCACCGTGGCCATGGTCCGGGACCTGATGGATTCCGGTCAGTCGCTCCTGCTGATGGGGCGCCCAGGCGTCGGCAAAACAACCGCCCTTCGAGAGATTGCACGGGTCCTGGCCGATGAGCTGGACAAGCGGGTGGTCGTCATCGACACCAGCAACGAAATTGCAGGCGATGGGGACATCCCTCACCCCGCCATCGGCCGGGCCCGGCGCATGCAAGTGACCCGGCCGGAGCTGCAGCACCAGGTGATGATCGAGGCGGTGGAGAACCACATGCCCGAGATCATCGTGATCGATGAGATCGGGACGGAGCTGGAGGCCCAGGCGGCGCGCACCATCGCCGAGAGGGGCGTGATGCTGGTGGCCACGGCCCACGGCAACGAGCTGGCCAATCTGGTCAAGAACCCCACCCTCAGCGACCTGGTGGGGGGCATCGAATCCGTCACCCTCGGCGACGAGGAGGCCCGGCGGCGACGGACGCAAAAGACCGTCCTCGAGCGCGCCGCCGAACCCACCTTCCCCATGGCGGTGGAAATGCACAGCCGCGACCGCTGGCTCGTGCATCGCGACGTCGCCCGCACGGTGGACCTGCTGCTGCGCGGTC
>NZ_ADXM01000030.1:0-10168 GCF_000179255.1 Synechococcus sp. CB0205 | reverse complement strand
GACCCCCACTGCGTCAAACGCGGCCGATGGGGCTGACGAAACCCCAGACCATTTCTAGGGTTTGGCAAGACAGGCGATCAGCGGGAGGCCAGTCCTGGCCAAGCAATTCAGCCAAGAGCGTCTTCGCGTCAGACCCAGCTCGCGCGAAGAGGCGGTCGTTGCGGCCGCAGAGGAGCACTTTGAGAAGACCCTCGTTCGCATCCGCGGTGAACTCGTTGGATCCGTAGCGGCCCTCTCCCATCCCGGCGGTGGGGATGAAGCCCTGAACTACGGCGAGGTCTTCCTGCGGGACAACGTCCCGGTGATGCTCTATCTGCTGCTCAAGGGCCGCTACCAAATCGTTCGCAACTTCCTCGATATCTCCCTGGAGCTGCAGAGCAGCACCTACCAAACCCGCGGGGTCTTCCCCACCAGCTTTGTCGAGGACGGCGACGAGCTCCTCGCTGACTACGGACAGCGCTCCATCGGCCGGATCACCAGTGTCGATGCCAGCCTCTGGTGGCCTGTCCTCGCCTGGCTCTACGTCAAACGCAGCAAGGACTACGAGTTCGGCGCCAGCCAGAAGGTCCAGCGGGGGATCCAACTGCTGCTCGATCTGGTCCTGCACCCCACCTTCGAGGGCACGCCCGTGCTCTTCGTGCCGGACTGCTCGTTCATGATTGATCGCCCCATGGATGTCTGGGGCGCTCCACTGGAGGTCGAGGCCCTGCTCTTTGGCTGCCTCCGTTGCTGCTGCCAGCTGATGGAGCTGGCGCAGAAAAGCCACAACAGTCGATTGCTGGAGCAGCGACTGGTCCTGACCAAGCAGTGGAAATACGACCTACGCCGCTACCTGCTCAAGCACTACTGGGTGACCAGCAAAACCATGCAGGTCCTGCGCCGGCGCCCCACCGAGCAATACGGCGAGCAGCAGTCCCTCAACGAATTCAACGTCCAGCCCCAGGTCATTCCGCCCTGGCTGCAGGACTGGCTCGAGGATCGCGGCGGCTATCTGATCGGCAACATGCGGACCGGCCGGCCGGACTTCCGCTTCTACAGCCTGGGCAATTGTCTGGGCTGCCTCTTTGGTCTGATCACCGCACCCCAGCAACGGGCTCTCTTCCGCCTGGTGCTGCACAACCGCGATGAGCTCATGGCCCAGATGCCCATGCGCATCTGCCATCCACCGCTCGAAGGGGACAAGTGGAGTGAGAAAACCGGATCAGACCCGAAGAACTGGCCCTGGAGTTATCACAACGGAGGCCACTGGCCGAGCCTGCTCTGGTATCTCGGCGGTGCCGTTCTGCTGCATCAACGGCTCTATCCCACGGCCGATGTCCTGCTGATGGGCCAGATGCAGGCCATGCTCGAAGAGTGCTACTGGATGCAGCTCAACCAACTGCCAAGGCAGCAGTGGGCCGAGTACTTCGATGGACCAACCGGCACCTGGGTGGGACAGCAGGCGCGGACCTATCAGACCTGGACCATCGTCGGTTTCCTTCTGCTGCATCACATCCTGCGGGTCAAGACCGACGACGTGGACATGCTCGACATCAACGCGCCCTAAGGGCGGGCACAAAAAAGCCCCGGCACGAGGCCAGGGCTGAAGAACACAAGCGCGGGGCTTTGGATCAGAAGAGACCCAGGGTCAGGGATTTGTCGATCGGCAGAGCAGCGCCGATGCCCAGATAGATGGTGAACACGGTGCCGAACAGGAAGGCACCCATGGCCACGGGCCGGCGGAAGGGGTTCTGGAACTTGTTGAAGCTCTCGATGAAGGGCACCAACATCAGACCCAGGGGAATCATGGTCTGCAGAGCGATACCCAGCAGCTTGTTGGGCACCACGCGCAGGATCTGGAAAACCGGATACAGGTACCACTCAGGAAGGATCTCCAGAGGAGTGGCGAAGGGATCAGCCTTGTCGCCCAGCATCGCGGGGTCGAGAACTGCCAGGCCCACCAGGCAGGCCAGGGTTCCCAGGATCACCACCGGGAAGATGTAGAGGAGGTCGTTCGGCCAGGCGGGCTCGCCGTAATAGTTGTGACCCATGCCCTTGGCGAGCTTGGCCCGCAGCTTGGGATCGCTGAGATCTGGCTTCTTAAGGATATGCATGAGGGTGACCGACGTTGGAGTCGTTTGTTTCCCAGTGAAGGAAGGCTAGAAACCGCCCTGGGTGTGGCGGAGCCGTCGAAAGAGAGCCGTCAGGGATCGCAACAAAGCGACCCCGTGGCGGAAATCACAAGGGACCGGAGATGCCCTGCTTCCGGATCATCAGGAAGTGCATGAGCATGAACACGGCCAGCAGCCAGGGCATCACGAAGGTGTGCAGGCTGTAGAAGCGCGTGAGGGTGGCCTGGCCAACACTCTCGCCGCCGCGCAGCAGCTCAACCATGAAGTCACCAACGACGGGCACGGCTGCGGGAACACCCGAGACGATCTTCACAGCCCAGTAGCCGACCTGATCCCAAGGCAGGGAGTAACCGGTCACACCGAAGGACACGGTGATCACAGCCATGGTCACGCCGGTGATCCAGGTGAGCTCACGGGGGCGCTTGAAGCCGCCGGTCAGGTACACGCGGAAGACGTGCAGGATCAGCATCAGCACCATCATCGAGGCGCTCCAGCGGTGAACCGAGCGGATCAGCCAGCCGAAGCTGACATCGGTCATCAGGTACTGAACCGAGGCGTAGGCCTCAGCCACGGTCGGCTTGTAATAGAAGGTCATCGCGAAGCCGGTCGCGAACTGCACCAGGAAGCAGACCAGGGTGATGCCGCCCAGGCAATAGAAGATGTTGACGTGGGGCGGCACGTACTTCGACGCGACATCGTCAACGATGTCCTGGATGTCCAGGCGCTCGTTGAACCAGTCGTAGACGGGCGATGACTTTCCGCCGGCGGCGGGTGAGGAGTTCGCCATGCAGCGATTGGGTTTGGTTGGCAGAGTCTACCGATCACCTCCTGCCGCTCGTGAGCGCGGCGCCGCTTGTGACATCACCGCCACAAAACCCGACTCCGCGGCGCTCGAGGGAGCTGAAATCCGTTGCAGCGCTTGCGCTGTCCTGGTTCTTAAGCCTGTGGCTGACCGCCGCACCTGCCCTGGCCCTCAACGATGGCCAACAGCTCGTGGTTGAGAGCTGGCGCCTGGTGAACCAGAGCTATGTCGATCCCGATCGCTTCGACACCATTCATTGGAAACGGCTGCGGCAGAAAGCACTGGAGCGCTCCATCCAGAGCAGTGCCGATGCCTACGACGCCATCGAGGCGATGCTGGCCCCGATTGGAGATCCCTACACCCGCCTGCTGAGGCCAGCTGACTTCCGAACGCTGAAGGCCAATACAGAAGGAAGCGTCAGTGGGGTCGGCCTGCAGCTCGGGATTCGCCAGGACGACACCGCCATCGTGGTCATTGCCCCGCTCGAGGGCTCCCCGGCGGCCGAAGCCGGCATCAGCAGCGCCAGCGTTCTCAAGAGTGTCGATGGTTTGAGCACAGCGGATTTGGGCCTGGAGGCCACCGCGGCCCGTCTGCGGGGCAAAGAAGGCACCTCCGTTCTGCTGGAGCTGATCACCCCGAGCGGTAAATCCCAAGAGGTGGAACTCAGGCGCCGGCAGGTGGACCTTCAGCCCGTCCGCAGCCGCCTGATCCAAACCGCTGGGCATCGCCTGGGCTACATCCGCATCACCCAGTTCGCCGAACCCGTCCCCCAGGAGCTGGCCAAGGCACTGCAGAAGCTGCAAGCCCTGGACATCGACGGCCTGATCCTGGATCTCAGGAACAACTCCGGTGGCCTCGTCAGCGCGGGCCTGGCCGTCGCCAACGTCTTTTTGGATGGGGGCCCAATCGTCGAGACCCAAAACCGTGATGGCTTTAGCGATGCCCAGCAGGCCAGCCGCGGCCAGCTCTATGACGGCCCGATGCTCACCCTGGTGAACGAAGGCACCGCCAGCGCCAGTGAAATTCTGGCTGGGGCCCTGCAGGACGACCAGCGCTCACCGCTTCTTGGCAGCCGGACCTTTGGTAAGGGCTTGATCCAGACCCTGATCGGCCTGGGGGGTGATGGCAGTGGTCTGGCCGTCACCGTGGCCCGCTACCTCACCCCCAGTGGACGGGATATCCAAAACCTGGGGATCGAACCCGACCAACGCCTGGCGGATCCCGAACCGCTCAATCCCGGCGGGGACGGGGACACCTGGCTGGAGATCGCCCTGAACCAACTCGCTGAGCAGATCGAAGCCGGATGAGCGCCCGCACCTATCACGATCCGCTGCACGGGGCGATCCGACTGTCCCGGCGCGAACCCGCCGAAGCCCTGGCGATCGATCTGATCGACACGCCGGTCTTCCAGCGGCTCAGGCGGATCCGGCAACTGGGGCCGGCCTACCTGACCTTCCACGGGGCCGAGTCCAGCCGTTTCACCCACTCCCTGGGGGTCCTGCATCTCGCCCGCCAAGCCCTGGGGAACCTGGGCCGCAGCCATCCCGAACTCAGCGAGCACCGGGGGGTGCTCTACGCCGCGGCCCTGCTGCACGACGTCGGCCATGGCCCCCTCAGCCACTCCGGCGAGGAGATGTATGGACTGCACCATGAGAGCTGGTCCAGTCGACTGATCCGTGAGCACCCCTCGCTCAGGGAGCCGCTTGAAGCCTTTGCTGAGGGCACGGCCGATCAGGTCGCCGACCTGCTGGAGCACGGCCGCTTTCGCAATCCAGCCATCAAGGCGCTGGTCAGCAGCCAGCTCGATTGCGATCGCCTCGATTACCTGCTGCGGGACAGCTACAACACAGGCGCCAGCTACGGGGTGCTCGACCTCGAGCGCATCCTGGCCAGCCTGACCCTGGCCCCCGATGGCCAACTCGCCCTGCAGCCCAAGGGGCTGATGGCTGTCGAGCACTACCTGGTGGTGCGCAACCTGATGTACCGCAGCGTCTACAACCACCGCCTCAATGTGGTCTGCAACTGGCTGCTGAACCGGACCATTGCGCTGGCCCGGGAACTGGGACCCGATCAGGTCTGGGCCGATGCCGTGATGCAGCGCTGGCTCTGGGAACCCAAGACTCTTGATCTCGAGGCCTTCCTGGGTAATGACGACGTGAGAACGGGCTATCACCTGCAGCGCTGGCTGGAGGAGGGACCGGCCCCGCTCCAGCAACTCTGCGGACGGGTCCTCAACCGAGAACTGCTGCGAGCCTCCGATCTCAGCCAGCTCCCCCAGGAGAGGCGTCTGGCGCTACTGGCTCGGGCACAGACCCTGAGTGAGTCGGCCGGACTGCGCCCTGACCTCTGCTGCGGCCTGCACCAGCAGAGCAACCACGGCTATCACCCTTATAAAGGTGGGCTTCGTCTCTGGGATGGGCATCAGCTCGGGGCCATTGAGCAGCGCTCACCGCTGATTCGCAGCCTGATCCAACCAACCCAAACCGCCTGGCTGATTCATCCACCGGAGATCACCCCGGCGATCCGCGAAGCCCTGGCCCTAGAAGTTGCAGCGGGAGATCCCTAAGTTGCACGCCATGCAGGCCGCTCCCCGTCGCTTCCAGCTCAAGCCCCTTCGCAAGGCTGAGGCCTCGGCACTCGATGAAGTCCGCTCCCAACTCGGGGCGACGGATGGCCCTGGAGCTGCCGTGCTGGTCTGCGACGACCGGCTGCTGAGCCTGCCGGACCTGCGCGCCATCGCCGAGCTGCTCCAGCAAGCCCAACAACCCTTGGTTCGCGTCGAAGCCCGGGAGGCCCTGAGCCTGGTTCCCGCAGCGGCGCTTGGGCTCGAAACCGCCCTGATCACAGAGGCACTCCCCGAGCTAAGCCGCCCTGCAGCGGAGGCCAGCGATCTCACCATCCACCGGGGCACCCTGCGCTCGGGCGATCACCTGCAGGTCGATGGCTCCGTGCTGGTGCTCGGAGACGTCAATCCAGGGGCCCGGGTCAGTGCCAACGGAGACGTTCGGGTCTGGGGACGGCTGCGCGGCATTGCCCATGCCGGCCAAGCGGGCAACACCGCGGCCCGGGTCGTGGCGCTGCAACTGCGCCCGCTGCAGTTGCGCATTGCCCACGCCGTGGCTCGGGGGCCTGAGGACCTACCCCCTCCGGGATTTAGCGAGGAAGCACTGCTGCTGGATGGAGCCATTGCCATCCGACCGGCTGAACCGCTCTGGCCCCAGGAGGCTTAACGGTTCACCAAACCAAACGCCCCCAGGCCAGCGGCCACGGCCATGAACCACAAGGGGGAGATCTTGGTGCGCAGCATCAAAAAACAGACGACCGCCGAGACCGCATAGGCGGGGGTGTCGTGATCGGAGATCCGCAGGATCTTCAGGCCAACGGCAAACAGCACCCCGAGGGTGATCGGTCCCATCGCGCGCTCGAAGGCCAGCCGAAAGGGGGAGGTCTTAAAGCGATTCCAACTCAAGGCCGCAATCACCATCAGCAGGGTGGAGGGCAACAGGATCGCCACCTCCGCCATCACCCCACTGAGCAGACCCCAGAAGGGGCCCTCCTGAAAGGCAGCCCCCATGCCGAGCAAACCAACAATCATCGAGCTGGGACCCGGTGCCCCTTCGGCAATGGCGTAGATCTCGGCGAACTGTTGGGAGCTCAGCCAGCAGTACTTGTCGACCGCCATGTAGTGGTACTCCGCCAGCAGCGTGTTCCCGCCACCCAGGGAAAACAGCGACAGGCTGAGGAAGTCCCAGATCACGGCGATCAAATTGCGCCAATCCCCCAGATGGGCCGGTTGACAGACCGCAGCCAGCAGGCTGGTCATGGCTTTCTCGGCCAATACCAGGCCATCGCCAAGGGGCCCGCCACCAGCACCAACGGCACCAGTCGCACATGGAAGACCGTCATCGCCACAAAGCTGATGGCCGCCAGCAGCAGCGCGACGCGATCCTTCAGGTAGGCGGCGGCAATCTTGAAGCCCATGGACAGGGCCATGCCCGCTGAGGCCGTGATCACTCCCGCCAGGAGACGATCCACTCCCACCGACGTGTGCAGGTAGTAGTAGGCAAGCCCAAGTGCCATCAAGACGCTGAAGGGCAGCAGCAGGATTCCCGCCAGGGCCGCCAAGGCGCCGGTCAGGCCACGGAAATGACTGCCGATGTAGATCGCCATGTTGATCTGGTTTGGGCCAGGGAACAGGCGGGCCACCGTCAGGCCAGTGATGAACTCCTGCTTGGTCATCCACTCCTTGTCTTCGACGACGATTCGCTCGCTCCAGGCCGAGAGTCCTCCTCCAAAGGAGGAAAGGGCCACCTGCTGCATGCCCCAGAACAACTGCCGGTGGGTGGGATCCATCAGTCGTGCACGAAGTGGGGATCCGGCGGCAGCTAGCCCTCCTCGTGATACGCCGGATCCAGTGGATCCGGGGCGCTGTACTTCTTGGCGGACTCCCAGTCGGCGTTGAACGTCTCCGACAGGCGAGCGATCACCTCTGGGGCATCGACCTCAATGCCCAGTTCACGGCGGAGATCAAAGGCGCTGCGGTCGATATTCATCGAACCGGTCATGGCGGCGCGCTCGTCCACCAGGATCAACTTGGCGTGCAGCTTCAACTGCTTTTGGCGCCGGATCTTGACCCCGGCGTGCTCCAGCAGGCGCAGGGAACTGAAGGTGTCGTAGACGTCCCAATCGCTGAGGCCGTGCTTGCCGCCGCAGAGCACCCGCACCTTCACCCCCCGCTGCTTGGCGGCCACCAGCCGCTCCAGGATCACGGCGTCCACAAACTTGGGGTGCTGAATGCGCAGCGACTCCTGGGCGCTATCGATCACCCGGGCCATCTGCCCGCGGCTGTGGACGCTGCTCCAGACCAGGCCGACATCGAGGCGGGGATCAAACGCGCGGCGTTCCCAGTCCGCGTCAAAGCCCGCCATCACCTGCTCGATCACCCGCGGGTCATGGCTCACGACGCCGTAATCACGGGTCTCGGTGAAGTACTTCTCTGAGAGGTTGAAGGTGGCGATCAGGGCCGCCTGACCATCGATCACCATCGATTTCTCGTGGGTGACCGGGAAGCGCTCGCTGGTCCAGGCCACCTCCACTCCCCAGCCCTGAAGCAAGGCAAAGGCCTCGTCATTCCAGCGGTCACCACCGGAGGTATGGGGATTGAGCATCACCCGAATCCGCACCCCCCGTTGCTGGGCGCGCAGCAAGGCCTGCTCGATGGCCTCGCTCTGCAGCTTGAACTGCTTGAGCAGCAGCTGGGACTGGGCCTGGTCGATCCAATCCACGACCGCCTGAGCCCCGTCATCGGGCATCACAAGGAGACGTTGACTGGCTGCCATAACGGCCCAGAGCTGGCGTCTGATGTCTAGGGAGAAACGGCTGAATTGGCCTTAACCTTCACGCACGTTTCGGTGCGCTGTGGCCTCCAGTAGTCGCTTCATCCTGATCTGCTCAGGCAAGGGGGGTGTGGGCAAAACCACCCTCACCGCCAACCTGGGCATTGCTCTGGCCAGGCAGGGCATGCGGACCGCCGTGCTGGACGCCGATTTTGGCCTGCGCAACCTGGATCTGCTGCTGGGCCTCGAGAACCGCATCGTCTACACCGCCCAGGACGTTCTCTCGGAAACCTGCCGCCTCGAGCAGGCTCTGGTGAAGCACAAGCAGGAGCCCAACCTGGCCCTGCTGCCGGCGGGCAATCCACGGATGCTGGAGTGGCTGAAGCCCGAGGACATGCAAACCATCGCCGAGATGCTCGGCGAGAGCCACGACATCGTGCTGATCGACTGCCCGGCTGGCATCGAGGACGGCTTTAAGAATGCGGCCGCAGCCGCCAAGGAAGCCATCGTGATCACCACCCCTGAGGTGTCCGCCGTGCGGGACGCCGACCGGGTGATCGGACTGCTCAACACCCGTGGCATCCAGCCGATTCAGATGGTGCTCAACCGGGTGCGCCCCAAGATGATGGCCAACCAGGAGATGTTGGCCGTGGATGACGTCACCGACATCCTGGCCCTGCCGCTGCTTGGTCTGGTGCTGGAAGACGAGCAGGTGATCGTGAGCACCAACCGCGGTGAACCCCTCACCTTGAGCGGATCCAACTCCCCTGCCGCCACCGCCTACAGCAACATCGCTCGGCGCATCTGCGGTGAAGACGTTCCGCTGATTGATCCCTCCAAGGTCAAGCAAGGCTTGCGCGCCAAGCTCAGCCGCCTGATGCAAACCAAGATTTTCTGAACTGATGAGCCTGCGCGAATTCATCGACAAGTTGCTTGGGCGTCAGCCCGCCAGCGCCACCACGGCCAAGGAGCGCCTGCAGCTGGTGCTGGCCCATGACCGCAGCGATCTCAATCCGGAACTGCTGGAGCAGATGCGGCGCGAGATCCTTGAGGTGGTCAGCCGCTACGTTGAGATCGATCTCAGCGAAGGCGATGTCAGCCTGGAAACGGAGGATCGCGTGACCGCCCTGGTGGCCAACCTGCCGATTCGCCGGGCCATCTTCAAACCAACTCCCGAGGCCGCGAGCGAGGAGGAGGCCGAGGAGCCCGCAAGCGAAGACGCGCCTGCGGCCAGCGAAACAGCCACGGAGGAAGGCGAACCCGAGCCCATCGTCAGCCAGGGCTGATCCAGGGGAATGCTTGGGGCAGTTGCCTCTCTCCATGGCTGCCCCCTCAGGCCTTAAGCCCACACCAGCCGAGCGGCGGGTCCTCTCTGAGTTGCGAGACGGCAAAAGCAACGGCTCAATCGCGGTGAGCCTCAGCCTCAGCCGACGCACGGTCGAATCCCACCTGTCGCGGCTGCTGGCCAAAACCGGTTGCCGCAACCGCACCCAGCTGCTGCTCTGGTCCATGGCCGAGCGATAAGCTCTGAGCAGGGGCCAGGCCCCGTTGCCGGCTTAGCTCAGTGGTAGAGCAGCGCTTTTGTAAAGCGAAGGCCATCGGTTCAAATCCGTTAGCCGGCTTTGAAAGTCACGTCCATTGGATTGAGCCAATCGTCCCTAAACGTTTGTGGCCTGATCCTTGTGGGGTATGTGACTTAAACCGCAGCATTCATCGCGAGAGAACCTCGCAAGCTTTGAACGGCTGGGGACAGGATTTCGATACCTGCTTCGGCAAACCGATCCTGCAGGCGGCCATGGAGCTCTGAAAGGGATTCGCGATAACGGGACGGATCACTGACAAAGGCCGTGACTTCGTAGCTGACATGAAAGTCATTCAGTGCGGTCTGTAAGACATACGCCTCCTGTAGATCGCTAACT